>ONYV01000005.1 GCA_900322105.1 uncultured Eubacteriales bacterium
ATGCTGAAAAAGCAAAAAGCCGAAAAACGTGACGCTGTTGTTGTGGAGCTGACCAATGAGCTTTCCGAGTGTCTGCCCGATCACGCCTTACTGCAAAAGACAGAAGAACGGGAGCTTGGCGAGATCATCAGCGGCTTTTTGAGATCCGTTTCAAAAGAGAACCGTGTGATCTTCATCAGAAGATACTTTCTGACAGAATCCGTGACCGAAATCGCAAAGGCTCTTGGCATCAGCGAAAGCAAGGTGAAAAGCGCTCTTTTCAGAACAAGAAACAAGCTCAGGGACTGCCTGTCAAAGGAGGAATTATTATGAAGAAAAACAAACTGTTTTCATCACTCAGCCATCTGGACGAAGATCTTTTGAACGAAGCCGTATCCGCTTCTCAAAAGAAAGCATTTCCCGTCGGAAAAATTGCCGCAGCAGCAGCGGCACTGATCTTTATCGCTCTGTCCGCAGCGGTGCTTGTGAACATCCATCAGCCAAAGAACATCACCGCAGAAAACAGCGGCAGCAAAGCGCAGATCTCTGAAAAAGCAGATGCTAAGCCATCAGACACACCGCAGAGTTCAGCTTCAGCAGAAAAGCCTGAAAATTCCGAACCTTCGATCACTCCGTCAACTGCGGAGAACAGCTCAAAACCGCTTGACTTCTCATCCTCTGCCGCAATCGACCCCGAAACAGACCTTTCCGCACCCATACAGGAAGTGCCAAACACAGATACAGAACCCTCTGTATCTCAAAGCAGCTCTGCCGTATCGGGTGTTGATGATACAGAAGAGCACAGCGAGGTCATTCCTGTCAAGCCGCCTGTCGGAGAGGAAGATTCCGATATGGCAGGATTCCTCATCAAGGACGGTCAGACCTATATGCAGGTATTCAATCAAACCGAATATACCTTAGATCAGGACATCGGACGGGTCGGTGACTTTGCAGGATATTACAGCGGCCGTGAAGACAACAGCAGGGTATATACCGTCAAAGAGGATGACAAAATACTGGTCGTTCAGTTTGAAGCAGGCGGCAGCGTAACGCTCATGCTCTGGGAAGAGTACGCTGTTGACCGTATGGGATATTACTTCTACCACGGTCTGCGCGTTGACCGTTCCCTGATGGCGGCGCTCTCTTCAGGCGACAGCAAAACTTACTCCGTCTATGCCACAAGACCCGATTCTGATGATATGTATGACTATGAATACAACGGAAAAACCATTCGTGAGATCAAAGCAGCTTTGGAGGAATCGTGGAAAACCGAACACGGAAAGTACAATCCTCTCGAAGAAGAATATCAGGCAGCACTGCACGCTTTCCTCAAAGAAAAGATCCGCTATATCTATGAGCTGCTGATCTCAAAAGGCATAAAGGCTGAACTGATCAACGAAGTACGGTGTGAGATCGAAGTCACAAAGAAACAGTTTGATGCGTTTGCTGACAGCACTGCTTATCTTGACGAATTTGCTTTCGGCCTCAGTTCGGGAGGATATTTCATAGATGAGGAGCCCGAACCTGAACCTGTCGCTGAATAAACTTTTGATGGTGTTGTCCGCCGTACTCTTATGGGAGCTAATCTCTTTCTGATCGGACGCTCTGCAAAGCAAATGCCGTGCCGAGCATAGCGGTACGGTCAAACAACGCTTCTTTGCAAAAAACGAGTGCTGTTTTCGGACGCTCTCTTCTACCACAAAACAAAAAAACAAGCGTATCTGTGGAGTGGCTTCAGATACGCTTGCTTTTTTATGATATGAACAGCGCAGGAAACAGAAAGCTCACGCGCCGTCATAAGCTGTTATATCATAGACTTCCTCGGAAACTTCCGAAGAACTGTCTTATGTTGTCTGATCCTGCAAAGCATCAAAACCTGTCTGACCTGTCCTGACCCTGACAACATCCTCAACGTCATAGATAAAGATCTTACCGTCACCGATATGCCCTGTGTACAGCGCCTTCACCGCTGTGTCAACCACCGTTTTGACAGGGATCTTGCTCACAACGATATCGATCCTGATCTTCGGCAGCAAATTCATCTCAAGCGCTACGCCGCGGTAATATTCCGTGTTGCCTTTCTGAGCGCCGCAGCCAAGAACCTGCGTTACCGTCATTCCCGTTATCCCGATATTGGTCAGCGCTGTGTTCAGCTCGGTAAATTTGTTCTGCTTTGTGACGATGCTGATATTGGTCAGCTTTGGTCTGCTGCTGTTTTCGGTCTTGCCGACAGGCGACAGCAGATTGACTTCCACCGCCTTTTCCGGCGGTACGGTCTCCGGCGTTTTGGTCTTGCCCGTCAAAATCTGCGGCACCTGCATGAAATCTGCATAGGAGCTTGCAAGACCATGCTCTGTCAAATCCAGCCCCTTGACCTCCTCCTCTTTGGAAGCACGCAGTCCGATCGTCTTTTTTATCACAAAGAAGATGAGCGACATCAGCGCAGCCGTATATACGCCGATGCAAAGAATGCCGAGCGCCTGTTTACCAAGCTGGACAAATCCGCCTCCGTACAGCAGACCGAGCGAAGAAGCGTCTTTTGAGAAAATGCCGACTGCAAGCGTTCCCCAGATACCGTTGCACATATGAACGGCGACTGCGCCGACAGGATCGTCTACTTTCAGCTTGCTGTCTACGAATTCAACAGCGATCACTACAAGGATGCCTGCCACGATACCGATGATCAGTGCGCCTAAAATATCTACCGTATGACATCCTGCGGTGATCGCAACAAGTCCGGCAAGCGCACCGTTCAGCGACATGGATACATCCGGTTTTCCGTTTTTGATCCATGTGTAGAGCATCGTAGCGCAGGTCGCAGCGGCAGGCGCCACTGTCGTTGTCGCAAAGATCTGCGCAAGCTGTGTGACGTTTGAAGCGGCAGCTCCGTTGAACCCATACCAGCCAAACCAGAGGATAAAGACGCCCAAAGCTCCGAGCGTCAGACTGTGTCCGGGTATCGCGCGGGGCTTCCCCGATTTGGTATACTTCCCGATACGAGGTCCTACCATCGCCGCGCCGATGAGCGCAGAGATGCCGCCGACCGTGTGGATGCAGGCAGATCCTGCAAAGTCGATGAATCCGAACTGCGCAAGCCATCCCTGACTGTTCCACACCCAACCTGCTTCGATGGGATAGACCACAAGGCTGATAAGTCCGCTGTAAATACAGTAGGAAACGAACTTTGTCCTCTCTGCCATAGCGCCTGAAACGATGGTCGCGGCGGTAGCGCAGAAGATCAGGTTAAATACGAACGATGACCACGGGAAATGATCAAAATCCGTAAAGATATTCAGATTCGGTACGCCGATCAGACCGAAAAGATAATCCTCCGACATCATCAGACCAAAGCCCAGAAAGATGAACATGATCGTTCCGATACAAAAATCCATGAGGTTTTTCATGATGATGTTTCCTGCGTTCTTGGCTCTTGTAAAGCCTGTTTCCACCATTGCAAAGCCGCACTGCATAAAGAACACCAGCGCTGCGCCGATCAGAAACCATATACTGATGGTAAAAGCATTCGCCTGTTCTACTGCTTGGGTGACTGCCGTTTTCAATGCGTCATCCATATTTCCTCACCCTTTTCTGTTTTTCCTTTTTTCCTTTTCCTTTTATCATCAAACGCCGAACAGTATCTCTCCGTAGGAAGGATACGGCCAGAATTTTGCAGACGTCCTTTGTTCCATAGCGTCTCCGATCTGCCGCAGCTCGTCCATCAGCGCAAATACCGTATTGCGGTAATATTTTGCAAGTGTCAGACTGTCCTCACGATACTTTGCCGCATTTTCCACGGCAACACGCAATTCCTCCGTTTTCTTTTCAAACGCTTCACACCCTTCGGACAGCTTTCCGATCAGGCTGCTTTCGGGATAGACAGAATAGCTTTCTGAAAGCGCTTTCTTGGCAAGCGCCGTATCGGCAAGCTCTTTGACAAAGGCGATCACGGACGGCAGAATATTCTTTTCCGCCATTTCGATCATGCTCAGCGCTTCAATGCGCAGCTGCTTTGCATACTGCTCCAGCTCTATCTCATATCTTGCGCGGATCTCCGCTTCCGTCAGAATGCCGTTTCTGACAAAGAGGTCAATGTTCTTTCGGTCGATATAATGCTCCATCGCCTCAGGAAGTGAACGATAGTTGCAAAGTCCTCTCTTTTCGGCTTCCTTTACCCATTCCTCAGAATAGTTGTCACCGTTAAAGATAATATCCCGATGCTCCGTCAGCGTCTTTTTGATGAGGGCTTTCATCGCCGCTGTCAGATCCTCTGCGCCTTCCAGCTCCTGACAAAACTGTGAAAGCTCTTCTGCGACCATCGTGTTGAGCATATAATTCGGACAGCCGATATTCAGTGAAGAACCGAGCGCTCTGAACTCAAACTTATTTCCTGTGAAGGCAAAGGGAGAGGTTCTGTTGCGGTCAGAGGTATCCTTTTTGAAATCGGGCAGAACGTCTACCCCTGTCTGCATTTCTTTTTTGCGCTCAGGCACATACTCGCTGCCCTGAATGATCGAATCGACCAGCGCGCCAAGATCGTCTCCCAGATACATAGAAATGATCGCAGGCGGCGCTTCGTTTGCGCCAAGACGGTGATCGTTTCCTGCGGAAGCAACAGTGATCCTCAGAAGATCCTGATACTCATGCACTGCCTTTACGATTGCCGCTAAAAACAACTGGAACTGAAGATTGTTTTCGGGATTCTTTCCCGGGTCAAGAAGATTTTCGCCCGTATTGGTAGAGATCGACCAGTTATTGTGCTTGCCCGAACCGTTCACACCTGCAAAGGGCTTTTCGTGCAGCAGGCAGACAAGATCGTGCTTTTCCGCCGTCTTTTTCATGATCTCCATCGTCAGCTCATTGTGGTCGGTGGCAATGTTGGAAGTCTCGAAGATCGGCGCCAGCTCATGCTGCGACGGCGCTACTTCATTATGTTTCGTCTTGGCAAAAATACCGAGCTTCCAGAGTTCTTCGTCCAGATCGTTCATAAATGCCGCCACTCTTGTTTTGATCGCGCCGAAATAATGATCTTCCAGTTCCTGACCTTTGGGGGCGGGCGCGCCGAACAGCGTTCTTCCCGTAAAGATCAGATCGGGTCTTTGATCGTACGCCTTTTTGTCGATCAGAAAGTATTCCTGTTCGGGTCCTACTGTCGTATTCACTCTCGTGACGTCTTCTTTGCCCAACAGGTGCAGCAGCCTTACCGCAACGCTGCTCAGGCGTTCCATAGAACGCAAAAGCGGCGTTTTCTTATCGAGTACCTCGCCTGTATAGGAGCAGAACGCTGTCGGGATATAAAGCGTCTTGTCACGGATAAAAGCAGGGGAGGTCGGATCCCATGTGGTGTAGCCTCTTGCTTCAAAGGTAGCGCGGATGCCGCCCGAAGGGAAGCTCGATGCGTCAGGCTCTCCCTTGATCAGCTCCTTGCCCGAAAACTCCATAATGATCTGACCGTCGCCGACAGGGTAGATAAAGCTGTCGTGCTTTTCGGCGGTAACGCCCGTCATCGGCTGAAACCAGTGTGTATAATGGGTACAGCCCATCTCTACCGCCCATTCCTTCATCGCATTGGCTACCGCATTGGCAATGCTCAGATCCAGCGGTTCACCGTTCTTGATGGTCTTTTTCAACGCCTTATAAGTTGCGCAGGGAAGTCTTTCCTGCATTTTCTTGTCATTAAAAACCATAGAACCAAACATTTCAGGTACATTTGCCATGATCGTTTCTCTCCTGTCTTTCTTTTTTCTGAAAACAGCAAAGGCGCTGCAAGCATCTTTGCCTGCAACGCCTTTGTTGCTTCCATGGCTGAAAGTATACACCAAGATCGGCGAGTTGTCAAGAGGATTTTTGCAATTTTTTATTTTTTATCTTGCAAAAATTTAGCAAATCAGGCTCTGTGCACTGTCAATTTTGCATGAAAATGAATTTTTTGAAATATTTTGTTGCAAGTTCGTGTTGACAAAACTGCATCTCCGCTCTATAATAGCGATATGATCCCAACAACGAGAGGACGATAACTATGTATTCTGAAAATCTGTATGACAAGTCGTTTGAACATGACAACTGCGGCATCGGCGCTGTGGTGAACATCAAGGGCATCCGGTCGCACAAAACCGTAGAGGACGCTCTCACCATCGTTGAGACCCTCGAGCACCGCGCAGGAAAAGACGCCGAAGGCAAAACAGGCGACGGCGTCGGCATATTGCTTCAGATCTCCCACAAGTTTTTCAAAAAGGTAACTGCCGAGACATCTGTTTTGCTTGGCGGAGAAAGAGATTATGCTGTCGGTATGTTTTTCTTTCCGCAAAATGAGCTGAGACGGAATCAGGCAAAAAAGATGTTCGAGATCATCGCAGAAAAAGAAGGTCTTGACGTTCTGGGCTGGAGAGAAGTCCCTGCTCATCCCGAGGTGCTGGGCAGCAAGGCAAGGGAATGTATGCCAAACATCCAGCAGTGCTTTATCCGCCGTCCCGAGGGAATCAAAAAAGGACTGGATTTTGACCGCAAGCTGTATGTGGCAAGAAGGTTTTTTGAACAGAGCAACGAAGATACTTATGTGGTATCTCTTTCGTGCAGGACGATCGTATATAAAGGAATGTTTTTGGTAGGCGATCTCAGACGCTTTTTCCTTGACCTTCAGGACAGCGACTATGAATCGGCGATTGCTGTGGTGCATTCCCGTTTTTCGACAAATACCTTCCCAAGCTGGCAAAAGGCGCATCCGAACAGGATGATCGTGCATAACGGCGAGATCAACACGATCCGCGGCAACGCCGACAAAATGCTTGCCCGTGAAGAGACTATGACGTCGGAATATCTGATGGGCGAAATGGACAAAGTGATCCCCGTAGTCAATCCGGAAGGAAGCGACTCCGCGCGCCTTGACAATACGCTGGAATTTCTTGTGATGAGCGGAATGCCGCTGCCTTTGGCGGTGATGATCACGATCCCCGAACCGTGGGACAACAACCACGCCATGAGTCAGAAAAAAAGGGACTTTTATCAGTATTATGCCACCATGATGGAGCCGTGGGACGGTCCTGCGTCCATCCTGTTTTCTGACGGAGATATTTTAGGCGCTGTACTGGATCGAAACGGTCTGAGACCCTCACGCTACTATATTACAGATGACGATCATCTGATCTTGTCTTCCGAAGTAGGCGCTCTGCCGATTGCTGAGGAAAAGATCGTCTGCAAGGAACGGCTGCATCCCGGCAAAATGCTGCTGGTCGATACCATACAGGGCAGACTGATCGACGATGATGAGATCAAGGAATACTACGCCTCCCGCAAGCCCTACGGCGAATGGCTGGATGCTAACCTTATACGGCTCAAATATCTGAAAGTGCCGAACGCCAAGGTAGAGGAACATCCCAGAAGTGAAAAACGAAAGCTGCAAAAGGCATTCGGCTATACGTATGAAGATGTGATGAACACCATCCTGCCGATGGCAAAGGACGGTAAAGAGCCGATCGCCGCTATGGGCAGCGACAAGCCGCTTGCCGTTTTCTCCAAACAGCCCGTACCGCTTTTTGACTATTTCAAGCAGATCTTCGCTCAGGTCACCAATCCGCCGATTGATGCGATCCGTGAAGAGATCGTCACCTCTACCACGATCTATATCGGTGAGGACGGAAACATCCTGGAAGAGAAGCCCGAAAACTGCAAGGTCATCAAGGTCGTCAACCCGATCCTCACCTCGACCGGAATGCTCAAGCTCAAAAAGATGAATATCTCCGGCTTCAAAACCGCCGTGATCCCTATTCTGTATTATAAAAACACAAAGCTCTCCAAAGCGATCAGGCGCCTGTATATCGAAGCGGACAAAGCCTATAACAACGGCGCAAACATCCTGATCCTCTCTGACAGAGGCGTTGACGAGAACCGTCTGGCGATCCCGTCGCTCCTTGCGGTATCCGCTTTGCACCAGTATCTTGTCACCACAAAAAGAAGAACATCCCTTTCCATCGTGCTGGAAAGCGGAGAACCGAGAGCCGTTCACCATTTTGCATCCCTCCTTGCCTTCGGCGCCAGTGCCGTCAACCCCTACTTAGCGCTCGAAACCATCCACGAGCTGATCCATGATGATTTTCTCGACAAGGACTATTATGCCGCTGTCAATGACTATAATGACGCCATTCTTCACGGCATTGTCAAGATCGCTTCCAAGATGGGCATTTCCACTCTGCAATCGTATCAAGGCTCCAAAAACTTTGAAGCCATCGGTCTGAGCCGTGAACTGATCGACGAATATTTCACAGGAACTGTCAGCAGGATCGGCGGCATCACCCTGGAGGATATCGAAAACAACGTGGATCGGCTGCATACCGCCGCTTTCGATCCTCTGGGACTGCAAACCTCCTCCGAACTGCTTTCGGGCGGTCAGCACCGCAGCAGAAGCGGCAAAGAAGAGCATCTTTACGATCCCTGCACCATACACGCCCTGCAAACGGCAGTCAGAAACGATGACTACACCCTGTACAAACAGTATTCCGCTATGCTCAGCAGTGAAACGGACGCTGTCAATATCCGCGGACTGCTTGATTTTCAGTTTGCCGAAACTCCGATACCGCTCGATGAAGTGGAGAGCGTCGACTCCATCGTCAAACGATTCAAAACAGGCGCTATGTCCTACGGTTCTATCTCCCAAGAAGCACACGAAACGCTGGCGCTGGCGATGAACAGGATCGGCGGAAAGTCCAATTCGGGCGAGGGCGGCGAAAGTCCTGAACGTTTACAGACAAAAGGCAGCAAGGAGAATAAATGCTCTGCCATCAAACAGGTCGCAAGCGGACGCTTCGGCGTTACCTCGCAGTACCTCAATTCCGCCGATGAGCTTCAGATCAAAATGGCGCAGGGCGCAAAACCCGGAGAGGGCGGTCATCTGCCCGGAAACAAAGTATATCCGTGGATCGCCAAAACAAGACATTCCACTCCCGGCGTATCCCTGATCTCACCGCCGCCGCATCACGATATCTATTCGATCGAAGACCTGTCGCAATTGATCTACGACCTCAAAAACGCCAACAAAAGCGCCCGTATCTCTGTCAAGCTCGTATCGGAATCGGGCGTCGGAACGGTAGCGGCAGGCGTTGCCAAAGCAGGCGCAGGGGTCATCCTGATCTCCGGTCATGACGGCGGAACAGGCGCTGCGCCCGAAAGCTCGATCTACCACGCAGGTCTGCCGTGGGAATTGGGTCTTGCGGAAACACACCAGACGCTGATCCTGAACGGTCTGAGAAATCATGTCGTCATCGAAACAGACGGCAAGCTGATGAACGGCCGAGATGTTGCGATCGCTGCTATGCTGGGCGCAGAAGAATTCGGCTTTGCCACAGCGCCGCTGGTTACGCTCGGCTGCGCTATGATGCGTGTCTGCCATCTTGACAGCTGCCCCTTCGGTGTCGCAACACAGAATCCCGAGCTTCGCAAACGTTTTGCAGGCAAGCCTGAATATGTCATCCGCTTTATGTATTTTGTGGCGCAGGAACTGAGAGAGTATATGGCAAAGCTCGGCATCCGCACCGTTGACGAATTAGTCGGGCGCACCGATCTTTTGAAAAAGAAAGAGACCCTCAGCGAAAGAGAAAAAAAGATCGACCTGTCGCTGATCCTGAACCGTGACTTTTCCGACCGTCGGGTATGCTATACGGAAAAAACGCTGTTTGATTTCAAGCTGTCCGACACGATAGACGAAAAGATACTGATCAAAAAATTCAGCAAAGCCCTTCGCAGCGGCGAATCCAAAACCGTTTCTATTAACATCAAAAATACTGACCGTTCACTGGGAACGGCGTTCGGTTCTGAAATCACCAAGCAATACGGCGATACGCTTGCGGAAGATACCTGCAAGGTGATCTGCAGCGGTTCGGGCGGTCAGAGCTTCGGCGCATTTATCCCGAAAGGACTGACGCTTGAACTCAGGGGCGACAGCAACGATTATTTCGGAAAAGGACTTTCGGGCGGCAAGCTCATTGTATATCCGCCTGAGCATTCTCACTTCAAAGCAGAAGAAAACATTATCATCGGAAATGTCGCTCTTTACGGCGCTACAAGCGGAAAAGCATTCATCAACGGTATTGCGGGTGAGCGTTTCTGCGTGCGCAATTCAGGCGCTTTGGCGGTGGTCGAGGGTGTCGGTGAACACGGCTGTGAATATATGACGGGCGGTACGGTCGTCATTCTTGGCAGAACCGGCAGCAACTTTGCCGCAGGAATGTCGGGCGGCGTTGCCTATGTGCTGGACGAACATCACCATCTCTATAAAAGACTGAACAAGGATCTGGTAGAATGTTCGGATATTTCCCTGCAAGAGGATATCGAAACGCTGAGAAACCTGATCTCCGAACACTTTTCCGCAACAGGATCCGAAAAAGCAGAACGCATCCTGAACCGTTTTGAAGAATATCTGCCGAAGTTCAAAAAGGTGATACCGCACGATTATAAGATCGTGACAGAAGCGATCCGACAGCACAAGCAAAACGGCATGGACGAAGAAAACGCAAAGATCACCGCATTCTATGATCTGATACGGTCTTAATATCATATCATACGGCAGGAAATTCAGAGATAAAGGAGAAGATCTCTATGGGCAATCCATTTGGATTTATGGAATATGAAAGAAAAGAACCGCTGTGTGTTCCTGTTGATGAAAGGATCGGGAACTACAACGAATTTCACACGATGCTGTCCGAAAAGGAACAGAAACATCAGGGAGAAAGATGTATGAACTGCGGCGTGCCGTTTTGTCAGTCGGGAAAGATGATCGGCGGCATGATCTCGGGATGTCCGCTGAACAACCTGATCCCCGAATGGAATTATCTTGTCAGCATCGGCGCATGGAAACAGGCTTACGAACGACTGAAGCTGACCAACAACTTTCCGGAGTTCACGTCCCGTGTGTGTCCTGCGCTGTGCGAAAAGGCTTGTACCTGCGGCGCAAACGGAGATGCTGTGACGGTGCGCGCCAACGAATACAGCATCATTGAGCAGGCCTATCGTGAAGGCTTTGCCGATCCTCAGATCCCAAAGGTCAGGACAGGCAAGAAGATCGCCGTGATCGGATCGGGTCCTGCAGGACTTGCGGCTGCCGATCAGCTCAACAAACGGGGACACAGCGTCACCGTCTACGAACGCTCAGACAGAGCAGGCGGTCTGCTGATGTACGGCATTCCGAACATGAAGCTCGAAAAAAGCATCGTCAGCAGAAAAACAGATATCATGAAAGCAGAGGGCGTTGTTTTCGTGACCAATACGGATATCGGAAAGGACATACAGCCGGAAGAGCTGCTCAGCCGATTTGACCGTGTGATACTGGCGTGCGGCGCATCCAGACCAAGGGACATTGATATAAAAGGAAGGGACGGCAAGGGGATCTATTTTGCAGTGGATTTCCTTCGCTCCACCACAAAAGCCCTGCTCGACTCGTCTCTTGCAGAAGGCAGCTATATCAGCGCAAAGGATAAAAACGTCATCGTGATCGGCGGCGGAGATACGGGCAACGACTGTGTCGGCACCTGTGTGCGTCACGGCGCAAAAAGTATTTTGCAGCTTGAGATGATGCCAAAGCTCCCCGAAAAAAGAACAGAGAGCAATCCGTGGCCCGAATATCCTAAAATTTCCAAAACAGACTACGGACAGGAAGAAGCGGCCGCTGTGTACGGCGCCGATCCGAGAGTGTATCAGACGACCGTAAAGGAATTTCTGACAGGCGAAAACGGGGAAGTGAGCGGCGCAGTCCTTGTTCGTCTGCAAGCGGAAAAAGACAGCAAAACAGGCAGGCTCAAAATGACAGAGATCGAAAACAGCAGCTATACCGTTCCTGCTGAACTTGTGCTGATCGCCGCAGGCTTTTTGGGCAGTGAAAGCTACCTGACGCAGGCATTTGGCGTTGAGACCGACAGCAGAAGCAATATCCTCACCGACAAATATTCCCACAAAACCAGCCGTGACAGAGTATATGCCGCAGGAGATGTTCATATCGGTCAGTCGCTTGTCGTGCGTGCGATCCGTGAGGGCAGGGACTGCGCCATGGAAGTCGATCTCGATCTGATGGGCTATACGAACCTGTAAGGAGGGATATGATGCAGATCAACAGCAATTTTGAAAAACTGGTGCCAAACTATCTGTTTGCAGACGTTGCCAAAAAGACAAACGAGTTTTCCAAAGCGCACCCCGACAGAGAAATCATCCGTCTGGGCATCGGAGATGTGACGCTCCCTTTGTCTTCTGCTGTCGTAGACGCCATGAAAAAAGGCTGCGATGACTTTTCAAGCAAAGAAACTTTCAAGGGCTATCCCGAATACGAAGGCTATGATTTTGTCCGTCAGGCGGTCGCTGCATACTATCGGAGCTTCGGTGTGACCGTTGATGAAAGCGAAGTTTTTATCTCTGACGGCGCAAAATCCGACTGCGGCAACATCGGCGATATCTTTTCAAAAGACAATACCGTACTGCTGCCCGATCCTGTGTATCCTGTCTATGCGGACGCTAACATCATGGCAGGCAGGAAGATCCTCTATGCGCCGTCTTCCGAAGAAAACCATTTTCTCGCCATGCCCGACAGATCGGTGAAAGCCGATATCATCTATCTCTGCTCACCAAATAACCCGACAGGAGCGGCGTATAATGCTTCTCAGCTGAAAGAATGGGTCGATTATGCGCTTGAGCAGAATGCCGTGATCCTGTACGATGCGGCTTATGAAGCGTTCATTCAGGACGATCTGCCGCGCTCTGTTTTCAGCATAGACGGCGCTCGTGAATGCGCCATCGAGCTGTGTTCTCTTTCCAAAACAGCAGGATTTACAGGCGTCCGCTGCGGCTATACCGTCATACCGAAAGAGCTTTCCCGAAACGGACGCTCTCTGCATGAGCTGTGGTACAGACGGCAGGCAACAAAGTTCAACGGCGTTTCATGGGCGGTACAATGCGCAGCGGCAGCTGTCTTTACGGAGGAAGGAAGAAAACAGTGTCTTGAAAACATCCGCTATTACCGAGAAAACGCAAAAATGCTGTCGGATATGCTCGACACGCTCGGCATTTACTATACAGGCGGCAAAAACTCGCCCTATCTGTGGCTGAAATGTCCCGACAACATGGGAGGATGGGAATTTTTTGACTACTTGCTGCAAAATGCAGGCGTTGTCGGCACACCCGGAGAAGGATTCGGCACACAGGGAAAAGGCTGCTTTCGCATGACCGCCTTCAATTCACACGAAAACACCGCCGAAGCAGTCAGAAGGATCACAAAACTGTTTCAAAGCAAGTGATATTCCCTATCGCTGCCAACAATAGACTTTAGGCAACACCGCACAAAGACCGCCTTGCGGCTTAGCGCCACTGCTCTGCATAAG
>ONYV01000043.1 GCA_900322105.1 uncultured Eubacteriales bacterium
TTTGACGGGATTGAAGATTCTGCACTTATACAATAATTATCGACTTCCGAAGCCAGTCGCTCAGATCACGCAGGCGTATGTTGGCGTGGATGTGAATCCCTATGAAGAGGCGGTATATCAAAGCAAAGAACGCGAACGTCCCCGGTTTCTGATGTATGAATCGGTTGCAAAGCAGGCTGATGCTATTGTTGGGCTGATTACTAAAAACAAATGGCGCAATGTGGGCATTCTTCTTCCGAGTAACAACGCTGTTTATGAGATGTATGGATATCTACGAGAACGTCATCTTGTGTGTGAAAGCAAGTATTCTGCTGAGCAGGGGCAGACGCTTTGGCGTTTTCCTCATCAAACAGAGCATCGTTTTCTATTTTTTTTGCCATAAGGGTAGATTTCCTTTCGTCTGATTTCTCAGATAGTGTTGAACTTTTCTTTATAGTTCTCGATCGTCATTTTAATGATAGCGATCGCTTCGTCGCGTCCTTTTACTTCATCCACGACCGTTTCTTTGTTCTCAAGAGATTTGTAGACGCTGAAGAAATGGGTCATCTCATCAAAGATGTGAGAGGGCAGTTCAGAGATATCGGTGTAGGTGTTATATGTCGGGTCATTAAAGGGGATAGCAATGATCTTTTCGTCATTTCTGCCGTTATCGAGCATGGTAATAACGCCGATGGGGTAGCACTGGATCAGGGTCATGGGATAGATCTTTTCTGAGCAGAGAACCAGAACATCGAGCGGATCGAGATCGTCTGCGTAGGTGCGCGGAATAAAGCCGTAATTTGCGGGGTAGTGGGTAGAGGTGTGCAGGATACGGTCGAGCTTCATCAGACCGCTTTGTTTATCTAACTCATACTTTGCCTTGCTGCCCTTTGGGATCTCAATGACGACCATAAAGTTTTCGGGTGTGATCCTTGCGGAATCCATGTCATGCCATATATTTTGCATAGCAATCAGCTCCTTACAAATTTAATAAACATATTATAGCATACTTCTGCACAATTCTCCATAGTTTTTTGAAATTTTTATAAATTTCTGTCAAATGAAGTGCATTTCTGAACACGGAAATCACGCACCCCTTTTTCTAAAACCGCTGATTTTGGAAAGGGGTACAGACAAAAGGACGACATTACCGAAAAAGATAATGTCGTCCGAATGGTCAATGTGTGTGAAAGCGTCAGAAGATCATGCCTCGGTCTTGTTGGCTTTCTTGGATTTTTTAGCGGCAGTTTTGGCGTTTTCGCTGTTCTTTTTCTCTGCCTTTTTCTTTGCAGAGTGGTTCTTCCAGATGACCCAGAGAGGAGCCGCAATGCAGAGAGAAGAGTACGATCCTGAGATCAGACCGAGCATCATCGGCAGTGCGAAGCTGACGATAGAGTCGATATTGAACATCAGGGAAACGACCAGAACGGAACCGATCGCTAAAATGGTAGTGATTGAGGTGCAGATCGTTCTGACCAGACACTGATTCAGGCTGGAGTTGACGATTTCACCGACCGGTGTTTTCGGACCGCTCTTTCTTCTGATCTCACGGATACGGTCATAGATAACGATGGTGTCGTTCAGAGAGTAACCGAGGATCATGAGGACAACGGCGATGAAGTTATCGTTCAGAGGCATTCTGAAGATGACGAACACGAAATACACGATGATAAGGTCATGGATGAGGGCAACCACCGCCATGATACCTGCGGAAAGACCGCCGATCTTGCGGAAACGGAGCGCCACATAAACGATCATGAGTACCGCAGCAAGGATGATCGCTGCCAGACACTTGAAGAAGAAGTTCGTACCCTTGGAAGCGTCTGCGGAAGAAGAGGAAGCCTCTCTGAAAGTGCTGTCGGGATAGGCTTTTTCGAGCGCATCCGTAATGGCAGTTTTGTCCTCAACGGAAACCGCTTTGTTGCCTGTGAACTGGAGAGAAACGATCTTGCTGTTATTGTCCTTGTCGGACTTAGCAAGGTTGTCGCTGTATGCGAAGGAAACTTTATCGTTTTTGATCGCATCTCTGGAAGCGATGGTATCGTTGACAGTTTTTTCAAGATCAGCGTTTTTCAGATTGCCGCTGTAGCTGTACTTGATGATTGTACCGCCTGTAAACTGGATATCGACCAGCGTGGGGAATGCGAAGATGTTCAGGATCAGGCATACAAGCATGATGCCGAGAGAAACGCCAAAAAAGATTTTGGACTTTTTGATAAAGTCTATATGGAATGTTTGTCTCATGACGATTTCTTACCTCCATATAATCTTTTATTTCTCAGGAACTTATAGCCTGAAATGGATTTGAGCATCAGTCGGGAAGCGCCGACGCCCATGATGAAGTTAGCGATAACGCCCACAAGGAGAGTATAGCCGAAGGCATAGATCAGACCTGTGGTGGAAACGCCGAAGATCTGTGAGAAGATGTTGGCAGGGCCGAACACAAGGATCAGGATGACTGCTACGATGATAACGGTGATGTTGCCGTCGAAGATCGCAGAGAAGCTGCCCTTTGTACCGTTGCGGATACAGCCGTCAAGCGTCTTGCCCGACCAGAGTTCATCTTTGATCCTTTCCGCAGTAATAATGTTAGCGTCAACGCCCATACCGATGGAGAGGATCATACCGGCAATACCGGGGATGGTCATGGTGAAGCTGGGGAATACGGGGAAGTAACCCGAGATCGCCATGATGGAGATCGCCATCTGACCGAGCAGGGCGATGAATGCGATAAAGCCCGGAAGACGATACATACAGAGCATGAACAGGAAGATGAGGATCAGCGCAGTGATCGCTGCATATCCCATTGCTGTCAGCGCAGAGTTTCCGAGAGAGGGGCTGATGGTGCTGTAGCTTTCGATTTTCAGACCGAAGGGAAGTGCGCCTGCGTTGATGGTGTTGGCAAGCTTTGCAGCGCCTGCTGCGTCAAAGCTGCCCGAAATGGTCGCAGTGCCGTTTGAGATCACTTGATTTACGGTAGGAGCAGAGATCAGGTCATCGTCCATCCAGATGCCGATCTGCTGGTTGAGATAGGTTCTTGTGCCGTCTGCAAATTTAGTTGCGCCCTCATCATTGAGTTCCAGCACAACAACGTGCTGATAGGTGCCGTTAGAAGAGGACTGATAGTTGCTGTAAGCACGTTTAACGTCCTTACCCTCGATAATGACCTCACCGCTTTCGGTCGAGCCGCCTCTGAAGGTCAGCTTTGCAGTAGCGGAAAGTTCGCTGATCGCAGTGTCAGGGTCGTAGTTTTCTTCGTCAGACTTCCAAGGGAAGCGCACGGTGATTCTGTCGTTGGTGTAGTCAGGATAGATCTCATAGTCAGTGACGTTCTGAGCGACCAGACGCAGCTCAAGGATCGCCTTGACAGATTCCATCTCGTCATCGGTAGCGTCTTTGCCGTCAGGAGCAAAAACAGCCTCCACACCGCCGTTGATGTCGATGCCCCATCGAATGTCGTTAATACCCTTGATATAGGTGACTTTGAAGTCGCCGTTCTCGCCGTAGATACCAAAGACGGAGGTATAGGCAAGGGCAAGGATAATAACAAAAACGATGAAGAACACCGGTTTGCCAATTCGTTTCATACGGTATCCTCCAATTTTTTCTATTGTGTCCGAGTATGCAGCGGTGTAGGGATATCGTCGGCACAACGGATTCTTGCACCAAACACATACAGACATATCGACTACAATTATATAATTTTTGTCTATAAAAGTCAAATCTTTTTTAGGGTTTTCGAGCCGAATTTGCCAATGTTATGTCAAAGCATAGCAGCAAAAGCGGAAGAAAGCGTAAAACAGGAAAGGAAAACTGCGAAAAAGGGCAGCACAGGAACAGGAAGATACAGTCAAGATATAGTGTAAAGGTGTTTTGCTTTATACGAAAGCAAAACACCTTTACACGTATATTTCTGTGTCTTTACGCAGCACAAAGCCGTGAAGCAGGTGGGATGATCCCCTCGGCTTCACGGCATAGGTTCGTTTATGACAGATCGAAGCTGTCCTCGCAGATCATTATTTTGTGAGCTGTTCGATGGCAGCCATCTTGACGCAGATGCAGAGGATCGCCATTGCTTTTTTCAGTTCTTCAACAGGCGGATAGGTGGGAGCAAGACGGATGTTGCTGTCTTTGGGATCGTTTCCGTAGGGGTAGGTAGCGCCTGCACCCGTCAGGATCACGCCTGCTTCTTTACAGAGAGCGACAACACGCTTTGCGCAGCCCTCCATGACATCAAGGCTGACAAAATAGCCGCCGTTCGGCTTTGTCCAGCAGGCGATGCCAAGACCACCGAGTTCGTTTTCGAGAGTCTCCAGAACGGAATTGAAGCGAGGTTCCAAAACGGCTCTGTGCTTTTGCATATGGGCAAGAACGCCGTCAAGGTTTTTGAAATACATCACATGGCGCAGCATATTCAGCTTATCATAGCCGATGGTCTGGAAGTTGTAGCGTTTTTTGACCAGCGCCAAATTGTTTTCGGACGCTGCCATTGCCGCAACGCCGGCGCCGGGGAAGGTGATCTTTGAAGTGGAGCAGAATTCCAGTACCATATCTTCGTTTCCTGTCTTTTTCACTTCGTCAAAGATGTTCAGGAGGGTATCGGGCGTGCCGTTGATATCGTGGATAATGTATGCGTTGTCCCACATGATGCGGAAATCCTTTGCCGCAGGCTTCAAAGCGGCAAAGCGTCTGACAGTTTCGTCGGAATAGGTGATGCCCTGCGGATTAGAGTATTTCGGAACGCACCAGATGCCCTTGATGGTCGGGTCGGATGAAACGAGCTGTTCCACGATGTCCATATCGGGACCGTTTTCCGTCATAGGAACGACAACGGATTCGATGCCGAAATACTGTGTGACACCGAAATGTCTGTCATAGCCCGGCGCAGGGCAAAGAAATTTGATCTTTCCCTGTTGGTTCCACGGCTTTTCGCCGCTGTTTCCCTGTTCCATCATGCAGGCGATGGTGTCGAACATCATATTCAGGCTGGAGTTGCCGCCGACAAAGACGTTTTTCTTGTCAACGCCGAGGATATCGGCAAAGAGCTGTTTTGCGCAGTCGATGCCGTCCAAGTTGCCGTAGTTGCGGACATCGGGGCAGTCGGGCGTCACGAAGTCGGCTTCGTCTGTGAGTACGTTGAGCATATCGTTGGAAATGCTCAGCTGCGCAGCGCCGGGCTTGCCTCTTGCCATGTTCAGGGAAAGTCCCTGAGCCTTGTAGTCGGCATAAACAGCAGAGAGCTTGCTGTACTCTTCTTTGAGAGCGGTCTTGTCCATAGTCGTAAAGTTCTGCATTTGTGGTTCCTCCTGAATCAAATGAAATACAATTTTGCAGTCAGCGCAGGTGTCATCCTGCTAAAATACTACTTTAGGCTTCCCCACACAAAGACCGCCTAACGGCTTGGCACCACATATGCTTGATCTTTTTTCCGTCGTTTTCTCCAAAATCCCCTTAAAATACGTCAGTATTCCTGTGAAATTTTGATGCAATCTGACAAAAAAATCTACGCCGCATCTGAGGCGCTATCTTTGTGCGGTATTGCTTTTATTCTAATATAATATGCAAAAAAATGCAAGTGTAAATTATAAATCTTGCAAAAATCTGTGTTTTAACAAATTTCAGAGAGAATAACTCCGTTTTTTTGGATTGAAGTCATAAAGGAAAATGCTGCCGCGTTGAAAATAACAAAAACTGTTACAGACAGGAAGCAGGGCGGTGTACTGTTATCGGCACTTTTATCGTATATATATGTAAGGTTTTGAAGAAAGGGTGCTGAGCTTGAAAAACAGCCAATGGAAACAATATTTGATACGGACGAACATCATGCTGTCGCTTGCGTTTTTGACAGCGGCAAACCTGACGGGATGTCAGACTGCCCGTCCCGCAACACCTGCCGAGGAGCTGTGCGCTCATATCTGGATCACGGAAAAGGGAGAGGGGGCGCTGACGTTTGAAGAAGACCGTCTGACACTTCGTGTGCGGCAGGGAGAGAATGCGGTGTTATTGCAGGGAGAGTATCTTGCGGATGACCATACTTTAACAATTCTGAGCGGAGATTACGGCAATGTCGTGATGGAATATACCTTGTGTGAAGATCGTCTGACGCTGCGCTGGTACGATAAAGACGCCGTGTTTGTCAAAAAGCCTGAACCGCAGCCGAGCGTTCAGGTGAGCAAAGAATGATTTGTGCAAAATTGCTGAATAACCTGTTACGATTTTGTAATGTGTAAAATGACGAAATATCAAAAATCCGTTTTCAAAGAGTAAAAAAAATGATATAATGACACTGTATATCAGCAGTGCTGTTTCATAGCGGCAAAATTCAACTGCTGAAATAAATAAAGGAGAAGATACCCTATGTATGCAAAAACTCTTACAAAGCGCATCATAGCGACCATTGTTACGGCAATGCTGGTATTGAGCTGCTTCGTTCTGCCTTCTGTTATGGTACAGGCTGCGGGCGAAACCAACATCAATATCCATTATCTGCGTGACGACGGTCAATATGACGCGTGGGACGTATGGGGCTGGGCAGACGGTCTTGACGGCGCAGGTTATTCCTTCACCGACAGCGGCGACGCAAATGGCGCTGTTGCGACCATCACCCTCACACAGTCCACTCCCAGACTGGGCTTCATCATCAGAAAGCCCGACTGGAGCGCAAAAGATCCTGACGGCGACCGTTATGTCGATCTGAGTGCTGTTGTCAGCGGTACAGTTGACGTTTACTGCACCGCAGGCTCTGATCTGAACGACTTCACTGTTGATTACACAAACGCTGTGACAGGTCTGAAGGTCAGAGAGGCGAATGCGGAAAGCAGAACATTGGTTGCAGTCAAGTTCACATCTGCTCCGACAGACGATGACAACGTGACGGCTGCTTCCTTCCTGATCCAGTCCGCTTCCGGCTACGAAGTGCCGATCGCTTCCTATCAGCGTGTTTCTGATGCAAACGGCACTCTCGAGCTTGCAGAAGAACTGGATTACACCAAGGACTACACCATCACCTTCAACGGCGCTACCCTCAAGCTTACAATGCCGGATTATTTCTCCAGCAAAGAGTTTGAAGATGCTTACACCTACACAGGCGATGATCTGGGTGTCACCATCGAAAACGGCAGCACCAGCTTCCGTGTATGGGCTCCGACTGCCGAGAAGCTCGAACTCAACATTTATGCTGAGGGCAACGGCGGCGAAGCTGAGCAGGTCACAGAGATGACTCCTGATGTAAACGGTACATGGATACTGACTGCAAACGGCGATCTCAGCGGCAAGTACTACACCTTTACAGCATACTTTGACGGCAAAGTCAACAAGGACATCGTTGACCCCTATGCAAGAACCGTAGGCGTGAACGGCAAGAGAGGCATGATCCTCGATCTTGACAGCACAGACCCTGAAAACTGGGAATCTGATGCAAGACACACCTATGCAAACGCTACCGACATGGAGATCTATGAGCTTCATGTAAGAGATTTCTCCATCGCTGCCAACAGCGGTATCTCTGATGCCAACAAGGGCAAGTATCTTGCCTTTACAGAAACAGGCACGACCGTTGACAATGCCGGCACAACTCCCACAGGTATCGACTACCTCAAGGATCTCGGCATCACCTCCGTTCATCTCCTGCCTGTATACGATTACGGCTCAGTAGACGAATCCAAGCTTGACAAAGCGCAGTTCAACTGGGGTTATGACCCTGTTAACTACAACGCTCCCGAAGGCTCCTACTCCACTGATCCGTATCACGGTGAAGTAAGAGTAGCAGAATTCAAGAAGATGATTCAGGCGCTGCACAATGCAGGCATCGGCGTTATCA
>ONYV01000064.1 GCA_900322105.1 uncultured Eubacteriales bacterium
CGACGCCGCCGCTGCCGAGAAAAACCGTTGACGGTACGGTTGACCCCTTTGAAAATCAATTCTCCGCCTTTGTTTTTAAGATTCAGGCAAATATGAATAAAGCCCACAGAGACAGGATCGCCTTTATGCGCATCTGTTCGGGCAAGTATGACAAGCAAATGGAAGTCTATCATGTGCAGGGCGATAAAAAAATGCGCCTGTCACAGCCGCAGCAGCTGATGGCACAGGATCGTGAAGTCATCGAGGAAGCCTATGCAGGCGATATCATCGGCGTGTTTGACCCCGGTATTTTTTCGATCGGTGACACAGTCTGCTCACCGTCCAAAAAAGTCCGCTTTGAAGGTATCCCTACCTTTGCGCCCGAACATTTCGCACAGGTGCGGCTCAAAGACACCATGAAGCGCAAACAATTCGTCAAGGGCATTACGCAGATCGCGCAGGAAGGTGCCATTCAGATCTTCCAGAACCTTGGCGGCGGTATGGAAGAAGTGATTGTCGGCGTTGTCGGCGTATTACAGTTTGAGGTGCTGGAATACCGTCTGAAAAACGAGTATAACGTGGATATCATACTGGAAGGAATGCCGTATGAGCTGATCCGCTGGATCGACAACGAAGGCATCGACCCCAAAAAGCTGAACCTGACATCCGATACCAAACGGATTCAGGATCTGAAAGGAAAACACCTGCTGCTGTTTTCCAGCGAATGGAACATCACATGGGCGCTGGAACATAACAAAGAGTTGGTATTGACAGATTTCAGCAAAAACTGATCGTTCTCTCCCTGTTGAAAAACAGGGAGTTTTTTTGCAAATAATGATAATATACTTATAGTATAATATACAAGCTGTAAATTACTTTACTTGTCATCGTGAATCATAACTATTTGTATAAATCAATATGAATATACTAATTGTATGATATGGAACTGACAGATAAGCGAAAATATACCATTTGTATATATTACAAATGGTATAACAGTATCTTTCGATTTTCTATGTCGAAATATCGGATTTGTTGTTTTTTGATAAGAAATAGATCGAAGTTTTGTTATACTTTTATGGATAAACTATGTTATAATAATAGAACAGTCATTTCACAGAAAGGAACTTTGCTATGTCTTATCGTCCACATGATCCGTATGATACCGACCCTACTGACCCTTTTCGGAATACCGCTGACGGCTCTGACGGTTCTTTTCAAGGTACCGGCAGCTTTAACGGACTGGGTTCATATGAAGTACCGAACGATTCGTTTGCTGATACTCAAAGCGAAAACGTCAACCCCCTTTTGCCGAACAGAAATTTTACATCTTCGGGCTTTACACAGTCAAACAGCAGCTATGATCCGGACTTGAGCAGTCAATCCGGCACTTCGTCCGACTATGGCACACTGAACAGCGATTGGAACAGCAGTTGGAGCGGCAATACATCCGCACCGGACACGTCCGACACGGTGGGCAGTCCGTCAATTTTTTCGTCTGATAACAGCATCCATACATCTCAACATAACGACTATTTTTCATCGGTCAATGCAGGCAGTCCGCCCGAAGATCCGCCTTCACCGAGTTTTAACTATACCAGAATACAGCCCGACAGCACACGGTTTGACGATGCCCACGGCAACGCTCATATACTGACCACGGAAGATTTTACGCCGAGCGATCAACAGATCACACGCAAACGCAAGAAAAAAGTGGGCGATCTGATCGGGTCGATCATATCGGCTGTTTTTGTGGGTGCTTTTATTTATGTTGCCAGGAGTAATTTTGTCTTTCAGGGACAATCGAAAACGATGATGGACATCATCACATGGGGTTTTGGTATCATCATAGGGCTGTTCGTGATCGGAAACACCATTTCCCTGATCAGGTTCAACGCTCATCCGACAGACAAGCGCTATTACCGCAGAGAAGCGCATCAGGCGGTATGGAGATCCCGACACGCAGAGAGAGTGCGCAGAAACGAAGCGAGGAATGTCGTCAGCGCAGCGCTTGGCGCAGCGGACAGCTATGGTACGTCCCGACGTGCAGGAAATACAAAGATGTACAAGTCTGTAGCAAAAATGAGTGCGCTGATCGGTCTGGTGATGCTGATCATCGGCGGATCACTTATAGTGTGGACAGTGATCAAACAGCAGGAAAATGACGAATTTATGAAACACAGCATAGAGATCAGCGCAGAAGTCGTGAGTGTGCGACAGCAACGCAGCACCAGCCGCAAAAAGAAAAGAATCACTTATTCATACTATGCCATTGTGGATTATGAATATGAGGGAACGATCTATCGCAGAGGGGAGTTCAAGGTGAACAGCAGCACAAAAGAAGGTTCAAATATTACGGTCTATATTGACCCGAACAATCCCGGTGACTGCCGATTACCTGAAAATCTGAATTTCCTTAATTACTTAGGCTATCTGCCGCTCATCGTCATGGGAGGAGCTATCTTGGTTTTCTCCGTCAGCAGCCTTATCAAAGAAAAACGCAGAAGCGCACAGCTTGCTTAGGGCTGACTTCCTCTAAACTTTCAAATTATTAGACTTCCTCGGGAACTGGAGAAGTGCCGTATTACGCAGGATATTTTGTGTCGGGCGAAGCGTCTCGAGTGCAGCACTACTTGGTGTAATGCAAGGGAGAGACACAAAGCCCGGCGCAGAAGAGACAAGTAAGACGGTGCTTCGGAAGTTTATCGTAAGAAATTACCGCATAACCACTTTTTGAGTGTGTTATGCGGTAATTTTTTGACTATGCAGTAAAGTGAGCCGTGATGAATTGTCATGCTATGAGGAAGTAAGCCCAAAGCAGGCGGCAAGCTGCCGCTCCCGATTGTTGTACCGGCGGTGTTCTTTCTTCGCAGCGCCGCCGCTACAATGTGCAATGAATGTGCTTTGCAAGTTCATAGCGTAAGGGAACGACAAAATAACTCCAAACTCCAAACTCATACAAATCAGGTGCGGCAGCTTGCCGCCGGTGATTCCACTCAAGGGAGCGCAGGCTCTGCGCCTGCGCCTGTGCTTGCGCTTGCGAGAATTTGGTTCATGGCTTCTACGGCTTCGCTGCTGCCGTTTTCGGCTTGTTCGAGAATGATCGAGAAAGCATAGGGGCAGTCTTCGCTGAGGAGAAAGCCTGTGAACCATGCGTGGGCAACGTCGCCGTTGTCGCTGATCTCGGCAGTGCCTGTTTTGCCGCAGACGCGGAAGGTGTCGTTCAGGTTGTAGGTAGAAGCGGTGTATTCCATCATATCACGCAGCTGGTCTGCAACGGACTTTTCCATCATCGGCGTACCGAGGGTAGTGGTGTTTTTTGTGATGGGACCCATCGACTGAATGAAATACGGCATAACAGGCGTTCCGCCGTTTGCGACAGCGGCGCTGATCATCGCCATGTTGACAGGCGTTTCCAGAACCGTATATTGTCCGACGCCCGACCATGCAAGCTCGTTTTCGGAAGCGTCATCCACCTTGTAAACACTGTCGGCGGTGACGATGCCGTCAAAGGTGATGTCGTGGTTAAAGCCCATCTGTTCGGCATAGGAAGTCATTTTGTCTTTTCCGAGGGCAACGGATAATTTGGCAAAGAAGATATTGCAGGACTTTGCCAGTGCTTCTGTGAGGTCAATGTGACCGTGGGGCGTATGCTGAAAGCAAGTGACAGGTTTGCCGCCGATGGTGTCTGTTCCACGGCAGTCAAAGGCGCTTTTGGAGATATCGGGGATCTCGCTGACGGCTGCTGCTGCTGTGACGATCTTGAAAGTAGAGCCGGGAGGATAAGACGCAGAGAGCGCACGGTTCAGATAAGCGCCGTCATATTTATCGTTTGTTTCGATATCGTAGGGTACATTCTGCGGATCATAGGTGGGTGTGCTGACCATGCAGATGATCTCACCTGTTTTGTAATTATAGATAAATACAGCGCCCTTGTAGCTGCCCAGCGCTTTGAGGGCGGCTTTCTGGATACGGCTGTCAATGGTGAGCGTTACATCGTTGCCGATGATGTCGATCTCGTTTTTGTTGTCCATCATGGTCGGCAGACCAAGCCCGAAAAGAAAGTCACCGTTAAATTCAAAGCTCGTGAGCGAGGAACGGTAGACCGTTTGTATGGCGGTAGCGATATTGACAGAGTTGTCACCGACAATGTGCAGACACGCCATGCGTGTTTCTTCGTCTTCGTTATAATATCGCTTTTCGTTGATGCTCTGCGCTAAGATCACGCCGTTGCGGTCGATGATCTTTCCGGCATATTCGAGCTGATCGTGTTCGGGCAGGTGACGGTTCATGGGAGAAGCAACCCATTCTTTGGTATGTAAGGTCAGATTGACGGTATGATACACCAGACCTGCAAAAAATGCCAGCGTCAGGATCAGTATCATGACCGATCGTGAACCGATTTTTTTCATAGCGCACTCCTTTCTGATTCTGAATGCAAAGGCGCTGAAGATTCAGACGGAAAATATTATGCGGAAGGATTTTTCGGCGGTGTGAGTTTTTTTGGCTTTACCTGAGAGTACGTCCTTTCGTCAGCCGCCTTGATAAAGGAAAGCAGTCCCCAGCAGGCGATCATACTGGAACCGCCGTAGCTGAGAAACGGCAGGGTAACACCTGTCAGCGGCAGGATATCGGTGACACCGAAGATATTCAGCGCCGCCTGAAAGACCAACAGTCCGCCTGCGGTACAGGCGGCGATGGAATAAAAAGCGGAGCGGCTGCGTGTGGACACGCCTCGTGCATAGATCATAAAACCGCCGATAACAGCAGCCATCATCAGCGCCGTGATGAGTCCCATTTCTTCGCTGATGAGCCCAAAGACGAGGTCGCTTTCAGAGGCAAACACATACTGTAAAAAGCCTTTGGTCAGTCCAAGCCCGAAAGCGCCGCCGCTTGCGCTGCAAATGAAAGCATTTACCTGCTGATAACCTGCGGCGTTGGCATATTCCCAGACATGACCCCATGCCTGAAAACGTTCGGCGATATAGGGTTTGAAAGTGAGGATCAGCACAACGCCCAGAACGGCGGCAGCGATCGCCAGAATGACGGTCTTGAAGTTGCCCGAGCGCATAAAGGCGATGGCTAAGAAGGTGACGAAAAAGATCAGCGCCGTGCCGAAATCGCTCATCAAAAAGAACATTCCGATGCAGATGCCGACAAAGAGGATGAAGCCGAAGAGATTCTTTTTGGTTTGCAGGTGGTCGAGGGTGGATGCGCCGACAAATATCAGGGCGATCTTGACAAATTCAGAGGGCTGAACGGACACAGGACCGATGAGGATCCAGTTTTTTGCGCCGTTGATGTTTTTTCCGATGAGCAGCGTCAGACCGAGCAGCAAAACCGCAACGCCGTAGATGATGATACGCCATTTCATCACACGGTCGGGAATGCCGATGAACCAGATCATAAAGCAGTAAAAGACGATGCCGATGCACAGGGCGACAAGCTGAGTATATGCCTGTTTGGGGTCGTGCAGGGCATTGACGATGATGCCCGTACCCGACAGCATCAGCGCCAGCGCTTCCAGTTCAAAGCTCTTTCGGGAGAGCTTTTTGACAGAGAACTGATAAAAGCCCCATAGAATGGCGGTGAAGATCAATGCATGAGGAAACGCCTGCATACTGCCCGAATAGATCGCACCCTCCACCGTGAGGACGATGATGAGGGTCGTAATCAGCGACAGAATGGCGGAGCAGGAGCTTGCTTTTGGCGGAGAAACGGGTTTTATCTTGCGGCGCTGCGTGGTATCGAGCGGCGCATCTGCACGGTTGAGGGTGAGGGTGGTCGTGCCGACGGTGATCTTGTCGCCGACAAAGATCGGGTGACGTCCGCTTACCTTGCGGTTGTTGACATACACACCCGATTTTGAGCCTGTATCGGTAATGAACCATCCGGCTTCTCTTCTGAGCAAAACGGCATGATCTCTGGAAACGGTGATGTCGGGGATGCAGATATCCGAGCCTTTGCTTCTGCCGAGCGTATTTTCCCAGAAAAGGACAGGATAGCGGACATTGTTCAGTTCATCATCAAGGACGATGAGAGCGTGTTCTTCCCGCCTGCCCGAACGCAGCGCACGAAAACAAAGAATGATGATGATGAGCATCAGCAGCGGCGTGGCAAGGCGGAACACAAAGGCGATCATTTCTCCGATATTACTCAAAGCATTTCACTCCTTTCGTGAAGGTGATAGTTCGGTAAACGAGAAGCGATGACAGAAGTATCATTCTGCAAAATCGGTAAACGAGAAGCGATGACAGAAGCATCATTCTGCAAAACAGGCGGTTATATCGGGCGAATGCAGAAAACGGATGGTAACTTCGGGATGCTCCCTGCAAATGCGGCGCAGAGAAGATAAACTCAGCAGATATTCATCAGGCAGTGACTGCTGGGACAGGAGCTTTTCGGACGGTACCAGCTCTTCTGTCAGCACACGTTCGTCTACAGCGGCATCGGCGGCATAGAGAAGGTGATGTTCGGGAAAATAGAACCCCGTCATGCTTTGGCAGTGTCCCGGAAGCTCAAAGCCCAGCACAGAACCGTCACCGAACAGATCGAAGATCCATTTGAAATAGCTGCGAAGGAAGGTTTCCCCCTGATATATGCCTGCGGCTCTGATGGGAACAGACGGATCGGGGAGTGTGCTTTTCATCATATCTCCGTCCACATCGCCTGTTTTGATCAGACACAGCACGCCTGCACTTGAGAGGATCTCGTATTTCGGCAGCAGGGGCAGCGCACCGCAGCATTCGGGGCTGCAGTGCGTCAGCAGGACTTTTCGGATGAGCCTTGGATCGATGTCTTCTTTTTGGAGCTGCTCAATGATGTCGTCATCTTCCGAGAAGTTCAGTTTATGTTTTTGTTTATATAAAACAAACCTTGCCTTGTTTTTTTTCAGACAGCTGCTGCATCCGGTATTGACCAGAAAGTGACCGTATTTACGGTGCTCGCACAGCAGGACGTTGATCGGCAGAGTTTCTTCCCTGCCGTTTGAATTGATGAACAGTTCGGAAAAAGAAAATGCTTCCGTACCGCAGGCAAAGGATTGGATCGAGAGGATCTTGTGTTTCATGAGGCATTCGTTCCTTATTCTGTAAGATAGATATATATACCTATATTTTATCCAATCGCAGCAGAATCGTCAATAGAGAAATTGTGATAACTTCCGCTTTTCTGTCGGATGGAGTCGATAAAATGCAGAGAAAAAGAGGAACGCTGCGTTTCAAAAGAGGACGGCAAACGGACGGTTTTTGTCGAAAACGGTTCATAAAACAGGCAAAACAGGGGAAAATACCGTACAAAAGCAGAAAAACTTTTGTATTCTTGCTGAATTTTAATAAAAAGTATTGTTAAAACGAAAATTTTTTGATATGATTACTGTCGGAGCTTTTTATAAAAATCAGTTTTATGACAGGAGATGTTACAATGTCAAATATACATACGCTGAGAAAGAAGATCCTGATCGCTGCATTGGCTGCCGCAGTAGCGGCTGTTACCGTATTTTCGGGCTGCGGCGCTTTTAATAAGGAAAGCAGCAATCCTGCTTCACAGGCAGCTTCGGGTCAGGAACAGACTTCATCGGGCGCACCGCTTTCGGACGATATGATTGCGGCTTCGTCGGAGCATTATCAGATTGCAAGACCGATCGCATACTTCATGTTCAACAATACCTACAACAACCGCAGAGAGTATGCCGCCTATCAGGGACTGGATGTGACAAAGAGCCTGAAAGAGCAGTATTATGACGAGGAATCGGGCATCACATGGTATGATGTGTTCATGGAAGAAACAAAGCGGGATCTTCAGCGGGTGCTGGTGCTGTGTGAAGCAGCCAAGGGCGCAGGGGTAGAGCTGACGGATGAGGATAAGGACAGTGTGGAAGTGACTGTCAACAGCATCAAGTCGGCGGCAGCGTCGATGGATATGGAGTTTGAAGAGTATATTCACAAAGTGTTCGGAGACGGCATTTCGGAAGACATGATCCGTGAGTTTTCGGGCATGACGGCGCTTGCCAACAAATACTATTTGCAGGTATATAACGGCTATCAGTACACCGATGAAGATTATGAAAAATATTTTGAGGAAAACAAGACAAGCTATGAGTATGCGGATTTCCTGAATTTCAGCTTCAGCTTTGCTGTGGACGGCGAAAACTCGGCAAACAAGAGCGCTCAGGCGGACGCCAAAGAAAAAGCAAAGGCGTTTGCGGACGATCTGGCAAAATGCAAAAACGCCAAAGAATTCAGGGATTATGTGCGCAGCTACCTGCAAAAAAATCCCGATCTGGTACCACTGTCTTCGGGTGTCGAACGTACAGAGCAGAATATCAATACTGAGATACAGCGGCAGATCGAAAACTTAGAGATGAAAAAGTATGCTTATGAAGTGACGTCCAATGCCGGAAAGTGGCTGTTTGACGCTGCACGGAAAAGTACCGATACGACCGTGATCGAAAACGCCAGCTCCTACACCACCTTCATGCTGACAAAGCCGTCTTACCGTGACGAGTCTGTCACCAAGAACGTCAGACACATCCTCTTTACGCCCAATTCCTACAAAACAGAAGCGTCTGATGCCGCGGACAGCTCCCAAGCGGACGAGGAAGCCTCCAAGAGAGCGGAAGCAAAGGCAAAGGAAGTGTACGAAGCGTGGAAGTCGGGCGATAAGACCGAGGAATCCTTTGCAAAGTTGGCAGAACAGTACAGCGAGGACACAGGCTCAAAGGAAAACGGCGGACTGTATGAGGACGTTGTGGAGGGTCAGATGGTCTCGGCGTTCAACGACTGGCTCTTTGACAAAAACAGAAAACCGGGCGATTCCGATATCGTCAAGACCAACTATGGCTATCATATCATGTACTTTGTCAGTGACGGCGTACCTGCATGGCAACTGTCTGTTGATACCGTCATGAGAAGATCGGACTTTGACGAGGAATACAAAATCCTCAGCCAGAGATATCCTGTAGAGTTCAAGCAGGAGGTACTGGACACCATCAGCGAAACAGAGGTGGCGGAGGCTTCCGCAGGCACGTATGAAGAAAGCGCCCCTGCTGATACTTCTCAGCGCGAGAGCAAAGCAGAGGAGAGTAAAGCAGAGGAAAGCAATACTCAGGAGAGCAAAGCACAGGACAGCAAG
>ONYV01000114.1 GCA_900322105.1 uncultured Eubacteriales bacterium
AACATACAGGTTTGTGGGAAGCAGCGGCATTTCTGATTTACTAAACGGATATCTGCCCTGTTTTTCTCTGGTAAAGCCTTCGGCTACTTCTGTATTCTGACCCTCCAGACCACACGGAGCCATGTATGCATTTTCGGGAGTAAGACCTCTTAAATTTACGGGTGTATCTACTGCACGCTGTACCGCTACGGAAGCTGCCGCATAGGAAATGCTCTTATCTGCGGCTGAAGTAACTTTTTCAGGATAGCTCAGCGCTTTTTCGATGGTGTAGGGCAAGTTTGAAGTATATGGTTCTCCACGGAATACCTGTATATCTGTTAATGCACGGTACGGGTTATATGTCCAAGAATAGAATATACGGAGATACTTTTGGTTACTGTCAACGTTAAAGCCTTTGTAGAAATACGACTGTGCAAGGTTGACGCCGTTAGATTCTTTCGGCTCTGCGACGTTTGGTCCTTCTTTAAGTCTGTCGAACAGTTCGGTGACATTTGACAATGTTGATCCATAATAACCGGCTCCCCTCTCTGAATTCGTACCGAATCCAAAGAAGATACCCGCAAGATACTTTGTACCCTTGGTGTATGTAACAGCAGGCTCGTAATACATATAAAGGCGATTGCCATTCCATGCGTTATCATCTTTTGAGACATATCCTGTATAACTCCAGTTATACACTCTAAGTCTTCCGAGCATGCTTGGGTCAGAAAGCGGATTCAGTCGGGTGGTTGCGAAGTTATAGGGCAGTCCGCTGAAGGTGGTAACAGGTTCCCACCCTGCTTTTGCCTTGGAGTGGCTGTCCACGAGAAACAGCTTGCCGACTTCGATGGGCGTACCTGCTTCTTTAACACGAGTAAAGTACAAGCCGTCCAGATCGTCAGGATATTTGGAATTTTCATCCTTGCTGTTTGCAGGAAATCCTAAAGTTCCTGCGCAGGCATATTCGATCTGTCCGAAAACGAGCGGACTTGCCGATGTAAAGGTCGCCACTCGAATGTCACGGATCGCCAGATCAGGATTTGTTGTCGTTTTATAGCCGATGTAAGAATAGTACTGATCATCTTCGTACCATTGTCTTCTCGCACCTGTGCAAAGGTTCTGATCGTAGATCTGGAAACCTTCCTTTGCAATGATCTTGCTCTTAGCAATTTCTGCAGTCTTGCCGGACATGACGACCATGTCGCTGTAATAACGCTTAACGCCTTCGGAGGTCTTGCTGTTTCCCTGATTGGGAGCGCCTGAAGCGTTTGCCATAGATTTTTCCGTGTAATAGTTGATATAAATACCGTTTACGTCATCATTTTTAGCGCCTGTGTTGCAGTTGCCGGGGGTGATCTGACCAAAGTAGCTTGCGCATTCATAGCCGTTCTGCTTTGTGGCGTTGCCGTAAACAATATTGAATACATTGCCGTTTTTATCTGCTCGGATGGGACTTCCCAAGTTCGGATCGTCGGACGTATACATACAAACCCATCCGTTTTGCGCCTCGTATGCGTTTAGATCGCCGATCCGATTCTTGTTATCTTTGACTGCCCGATACACAACATTTCGGGGGATCCCGTTGATTTCTCTGGCATCGACAGTAAAGTCAGGCATTGTGGTGTATTTTTTCGGTTTGTTCTTTTGAATTGCATCTATGATCAGCGTGACAATAAAGAAAATAAAGGTGACGGCAAGTATTACCAATCCGAAGATAGTTGCCGCACTGCTGATCGCCGTTGAAATAGCAATCACCTTGGTCGCTACGGAAGCAATCGTTGTGGCTACTACGGAAGTGGAAACTTTTGCTGCGATCGTAGCGATCGCTCCTACAAGACCGTATTTACTTGCAAGGAAGGTAAGAACCCCAAGAGCAGCGCTGCCGACGTTGATCCACTTCATAACAGTATTGACAGTCTTTTTCGCTTCCTCCCAACTGTCCGTCGCCTGTTCGTCAAGCAAATTTGTCGCAGACTTTGAACGGATCGCATCAGAGGTAAAGGCTACTTTTTTGTCTGCCATTTCAGGATTTGTGTTCATCCATATCGAAAAAGTCTCTGTACCCAGCATCTCTTTCATTTTCTTTTTCGCCCGGTTGATCATATCTTCTGCGCTCTTGCTTTTCTCGTTTTCTCCGAGTGTTGAGATGATCGACAATATACCCGACATTCCGACCATTTTGCGCTGTGCGGCGCTCATAGGTTCCAGAACGGGATACAGTTTTCTAAGATCTGCACTTTCACTGGTTTCATTGCCGATATCCGCCAGATACTCTCCCAAAGGCTTGCCGTTGTTTGCTTCGTACTGATTCAGAAATTCGTAGGCGTTGACATAAGCCATTGCGGTGTCTTCTTCTTCTACCTTCTGCGTACTGTCCACTACTTCTGTCACATTAGTATTCTTTGCCTCTTCAAAGGTTTTTTCTTCATTGAAGGATGCCTTGCCGTTTTCCAGTTCTGTTGTAAAGCGCTGGAGCTGTTTGAACATTGCTTGTGCATCATCGCCCATTTCCTTGTCGTACTCGTCAAGTTCATCTTCGGTGATGTCGTCGCTGTCCAGAAGAGACCAAAGGCTGCTGTCTTTAACCTTATGCGCCCATGTGATATCGATCTCCTTACCGCTCTCTTCGTCTTCTCCCTTTTCAAGCGGCGTCAGACCTGTGGTCAGGAAGTTTGTGATCGCATTCACTGCGCCTGCGCTTGCGTGTGTGATCACTTTTGCAAAAAAGGCGTTGTCTGCCTTTCCCTGAAGGATGTAATCGCCCAGCTTCATATCATTCGCTTCGGGAATGCTGAAAAGATTCAGACCCGCATAGGCTTCCAGCGCCTTCGGGCTTTTATTCTCATAGTTGACGACAAATTCGCTGGCAGCTTCAACCAGCACTTCCGCTGCGCCCGAGTTTGATTTTTCAAGCTCGGCATTCGCTTCCTTAAAGTCTTTGATCGTGTAGCCGCCGTTCATATGAAGCAGCTTGATATCATACAGTGCTTCATATTTATGTTCTGTGATCTTATATCCTAAAACCACAGCTTCTTTGCCTGTGCCTGCGTCAAGGTCTTTATTTGAGCAATAGTAGCCTTCACTTTCGCAGAGCTTTTTCGCTTCTTCTACCGTTTTCGCCTGAAACAGCTTTAACTCGGAAATATAATAATCCTTATCTGCCGCTGCCACCTGCCCGATCATGTCCAAGGGCTGCTGCACTGCACACAATACAGCAAGGAAAACGGCTATCGTTTTGATAGCAAGGAAGAGAGCACGTCTTAAATTATGATCCTTCGTTCTAATCATGATCTTCACCGCCTTGTGTTACTTGGTCTGTTTTCTTTTTACGGATGATGAGGAACACTACGCCGATGATGCCTGCACATCCAAAGATCGCTACCGCATAGAAACCGCCTTCGCTGAAGATCGAGGAAGTTATCCACGTGGTTTTCATATCTTTTGGCTCTGTCAGAGTGATCGTTCCGTCTTCTGTGTGGAAATAATCCATCTGATACTTTGTCATATACTCAGAGATCCGCACACTGCTGTCGGATGTCGATCCGACATACACTTCAGAGCCTTTATACAGTCCTGCGTTGAGAATGTAGGCGGTTCCAAGAGTATATTTATTCAGCGCAAGATCTGCGACCCCCTTGCCCTTTTCGCTATGGTTATTCTTGATGATCATCTTACCCTTGAGGGTGATATTATAACGGCCGTCAACGTATACGCCGCCGCCTTCGCCACCTGCACGGTTGCCTGTGATCTCACAGCTTGACAGCGCAATATTATCATCGTTGATATAGATAGCGCCTGCTTTGCCTTTTGCAATGTTATCGCGGAACTTGCAGTTATGAAACAGCACTGCCTGACTATGTTCGGGGTTGTCATTGATAAAGACCGCTCCTGCATCTTCGTTTGCCTCATTTCCTGCAAAAATGCAGTCATGAGCTTGTACAGTCGTTGCAATGTATTTGGTAATATCGTGGGCTGTGTAGATGGCGCCGCCCTTTTCACGGCAATGGTTGCCCGAAAAGATGACATTATTCAGGATGATTGAGCCTCTCTCTGAATAGATCGCACCGCCGTCGTCTTCGCTGTAGCAGTCATCTATCGTTGCGTTTGAAATGACAACTTTGCCTCTGTTCAGGTAGATCGCGCCGCCGTAGCATTCATCGGCGCTGTCGATGGTCTTACAGCCATAGATCCTGCCGCCTGTCATATAAAAGCCTGTATTGTCGGACGATCCTGCAATGTAGATTGCGCCGCCATCCTGATCGGTGATACAGTCGTAGATCGTTCCGCCTTCCATACGGAACAGACCGTTCTCATCAATATGAACGCAGCCTCCTGTGTTGCCGCTTGCTCCGCCTGTGATAACGCCGCCCTTTACACCGTCATAGCCAACGCTTCTGGGGTTGCTGTCACGCACGGTAAATGTAGCGCCTGAGGAGACTCGGAAGACCTCACCGTCCGACTTTATTTCATGATTACGGCTGCGGTTGATAAAGTAACCGTTCAGGTCAAGCGTGATCTTCTTGTCTTCGTCGATCGTCAGTACCTCGTCTTCCATCCAGTTTGAGCCGAGCGTTATAATTGTGTCGTTTGTGCTGTTTGAAACAGACCGTGCTTTTGCCCACGCTTCTCCGAGTGAACCGCACTGTTGACTCATTGTACACTGAGTGCCATTGTAAACCTCCACCAAAGCGCCTGATGTGACAGTTTTGGGATCGGCCGCATGGACGACAGTGGAGGAACCGAACGCCGAAAGAAGCAGGCACACCGCAGGAATGGCAGCGATGAGCTTCTTGAATTTCATAAACACTCTACTCCTTTCATTTAAGATTTATGCTTTCTTTTTTTCTCTGTTGCCACAAAGATGATGACCGCTATGATCGCGATCAGCAGAATACCGATCGCGATAGAGATTACTGCTGAACTTTTAGAGAAAATGGCGGATGTGGTGGAAGGCGCCGAGGAATTAACTGCGGGAGCAGACCCTTCGGGTC
>ONYV01000081.1 GCA_900322105.1 uncultured Eubacteriales bacterium
CAGCGGCACTTCTGCCTGTCCCTGCTGCATTTTCGTTTCTTGTATGCACACAAAATCCGCCTGCTGCGATTCCACAAACTCTAAAAAACCTTTCTGCATACAAGCACGCAGTCCGTTGACATTCCATGATATCAGTTTCGTAACGATCATTCCTTCCTTTTTCTTAATTCCCCTCATTATACCACACCCTTCGCCTTTGAATCAACCTTTCGGGGAAACTTTTCTTTCTTCTCTCGGGAAACCTTCCAAAAGACCTTTTTGTTTTTCAGCGTGGGGAAGAGTATGTGAATATTCGGAGTTTCAAATTTGTGTCGGGGATTCTGATTTGTGGAAAAAATCAGACAAATTATGCCATTCTCATGGAATATAATGAAACGGAAGTCTATCATATCGGGAGGTAGTGAAGAATGCAGGAAACAAGGCTTTATGAGCTGACGACAGATCAGCGCAGTCGGGAGATCATGATTGGGGATCTGCTGCTGCGGTATGGATTTCTGAGCCGTGACACGATCGGTGAGTCACGCTGCGGACGACCGATCGACCTTCTGTCAGTCGGGAACAGAGAGAACCAGGTTTTGTTTGCAGCTTCTTTTCATGGAATGGAGTCGATCACAACACTTTTGACGCTGCATTTTTTGGACGATGTGTGTCAGGCGGTGCAGAAAAGAGAATGTCTTTGCGGGATACGAATCGGCAGTATCCTGAATCGAAGGGGATTTGCGCTTGTTCCGTGTGTGAATCCTGACGGTGTAGAGATCCGGCTTCACGGCTGCGAAAGCGCAGAAAGCTATCAGGAGCTTGTCAGAAAAGTGTCGGGGGGAGATACGGCGCATTGGCAGTCGAATGCGGCAGGAGTTGATATCAATCATAATTTTGATGCAGGATGGGAAACGCTGCATCAGCAGGAAACGGAAAACGGCATCACATCACCTGCAATGACAAGATACGGCGGTCATCATCCCGAAAGCGAACCCGAAACAAGAGCGCTTGCTTCATATTGCCGAACAGGAAACATCTGTCATGCGCTGGCGTTCCATAGTCAGGGCGAGGAGATCTACTGGGACTTTGGAAATTACCGTGAGGAATCTGCGTACAGAATGGCAAAAATGATGGCACAGGTCAGCGGCTATACAGTGTCTGCTCCAAGCGGACTTGCCTGCGGCGGCGGTTTCAAGGATTGGTTCGTGGAAAAATTTCATCGTCCTGCCTTTACGGTAGAGGTCGGAAAAGGCACCAATCCACTGCCGTTAGAGAATTGGAAGGATATCTATCGTGACGTTCGGGAATTGATGGTTCTTGCATTGGTGTTGTGAAAAAAGTGAATGTATTATATTCTGTTTTAAGGCAATACCGCACGAAGATAGTGCCGCAGATGCGCTGTCAGATTTTTCGTCAGATTGTACAGAAATTCCGAAGGCATACTGACGTATGTCGAGGGATTTTTGTGCAAGATGACGAAACCTTTTCTCCTAAAGAAAAGGTTTTCCGACGGGGTTGATAAATGAGAGGAACTGTGCTATAATCTTGCTATTGAAAAATAGGAGATGGTAAAGAATGGTAAGAAAGTGGATGGCGGCTGTGATGATAACGGCGCTGATCGCAGTGGCTGTCGGAATGACAGGCTGTCAGAATCAGGATCGGGAGCAGGGAGCAGATGGACACAAAATTTCTTCGGCACAGTCGGAAATGATAGATATCAGCGGCAAGGACGCTGTAAAAGAGAAAGAAGAACAAGAGGAAAGCGCTGACACTTCACAGACGTCGGAAACATCCGCAGAGGAAAGCGCCGATTCAGACGAAGCGTCCGAAACAGAATCTTCTGCTGATGTGGAAGATGATACAAAGCAGGATGTGTCGTCGGACGATCGGACAAACGACGCTTCTACAAACGACGCTTCTACAAACGACACTTCTACAAACGACACTTCTACAAACGACACTTCTACAAACGACACTTCTACAAACGACGCTTCTACGGAAGAAGGCGCAGAAACATCGGAAGACGGACAGGACGGCTATTATTTTGATGATGAACAGATCGTTACACATTATCACGATGTAAAAGCCTTTACAAACGATGAAACTTTCAATGAACTGTTCAGCAAGAACAAGATCGATCAGCAGTACAAAGAAGAAACGGAAATGATGGAAACGCTTTCTCAGATGAGAGAAGCGGCGATACGTTATGGTGAGATCTGGAAAGCGGAAGTCACAAAGGCGTATCAGAAACTGTTTGATGCGCTCAAAGACAAGCCCGAAGAACAGCAAAAGCTCGAAAGATCCCAGCAGGAGTGGGAAAGCTCACTTTCTGATGCAGAAAGCTCACTTCGTGAAGAAGCAGAAGAAAACGGTACGCTCGGACCTCTTGCGGCGGATAATTCCGTGATGAATTACTACAAAGGTAGAGCTTGTGTGCTGTATCATCAGCTCTATTTATTAAACGGCAGTTTTTCGATGGACTAACAGGAACTGACAGAAACGGAGATAATGCTCATGAAAAGAATCCATTTTATCCGCATGGCGCTGTTTGCGCTGATGTCTGTTTTGATGCTGACCTTTGCGGGATGTAATCTGGATACGCACAACAAAAACGATCAGTATGTATCCGATGTCAGACGCATGGTCAATGATTCGGTCACGTATACCAGAAAGCTGCGCCAGCAGGACGAGATATTTGACTGTAAAAATAACGAAATGGTGCGTGGATATTTATTGGTCACGGATGACCTCATCAATACGCTGCAGCAGATACAGAAGCTGAAAGCAACAGATAAGTTTGACGATATGGACACAGAACTGAAGCTCGCGTCAAAAGACGCTTTAGGGATCATTTCACAGCTAAAGGCGCTGGTCGTTTATGCGCAGCTCAACGGCGATGATATGATCTATCAGCTCGAAAAGGATGAATTTTTCGATCGGTATTATCATTCCTATGACAACATGGTAGAGCTTTCTTCTGCGATCCAGACGATGTGGAGAAATGCATAAGATATGGTAATTCTAAACAATGCTTGATGATATGATTTGACAGATAAAGGCGAAACGACGAAATTGCCCCCGTTTTTTTGGTGATTTCCTCTGTGTTCTTGACATTATCTGGATATTATCATAAAATAAGATTGTCAGAGATGATTTGATTTGACAAAAAAGGAATGGGAGGAATTATCATGATCACAAAAAGAAACATTGCACTTTGTGTCATTTTGTCCATCGTCACCTGCGGACTTTACGGTATTTATTGGTTCGTTACTCTTCATAATGATACCGAAGAAGCAGCAGGTCAGGCAGACGCATCGTCCGCTGTTGTCGCTTTTCTGCTGACACTTGTTACCTGCGGCATTTATGGCTTGTATTGGTGCTATAAGCGCGGTCAGCTCATCGAGCAGGCTTACAAGATGAGAGGTATTCAGGAATCCGATAAGGCGGTAATTTATCTGATCCTGTCCATTGTCGGTCTGTCCATCGTTGCTTATGCGCTGGCTCAGAACGAACTGAACAAGATCGCAGATATCGACAGCGGAAGCAAATAATGCCGATCGTGTGAAACGCAATTGTCTGTCGAACTGAAATGAAACAAAGAGTTCTGAAAGTGATGAAGCCTATTGTCATTTTGTTGACCGTGGGCTTCATTTACATTATCGTACATGAATGGACGGGTTTCAGCATTCCTTGTCCGATCTATACCGTGACAGGACTTCTTTGCCCCGGGTGCGGTATCAGCAGAGCGATCTTTCATCTGCTGCATTTTCGCTTTTACGAAGCGCTTTCTTCCAACGTGGTGGTCGTATGCCTGATGCCATCGTTTGTATTGGGTGCGGCGGTTCATTTGTACCGTTATATCCGTTATGGAAAAACGTCTTTTACAAAAGCAGAAAACATCGTGTTGATCGTTATGATCGTGTTGCTGCTAATGTTTGCTGTGGTACGCAATATTTACCCGATGGATATCCTTGTGCCGTAGCGAAATCTTACATCATATTTCTTATAAGAGAAAACCGTATGACAAACAGCGGTTTTCTTTTTTTGTATGACAAAAGCAAAGACGCCGCTTCAGACCTGTACCAAAAATTCTTTTTGGAGTACATTCGATTATTTACACTGACTTCAGAATATGGTATAATAAACCTGCATTTCATATAGCGTATATTGCAAAGGGAGATGATGCTGTGCTCACCATAAAGAATATAAAAAAACAGTACAAGACAGGAGAACTGGTACAGACAGCGCTCAATGATGTCAGCCTGAGCTTCAGGGACAATGAATTTGTGGCGATCCTCGGACCCAGCGGTTCGGGAAAGACGACACTTCTGAATGTGATCGGCGGACTTGACCGCTACGACAGCGGCGATCTTATCATTAACGGTATTTCTACCAAAAAGTATAAGGACAGGGACTGGGATTCCTACCGTAATCATACCATAGGTTTTGTGTTTCAAAATTACAATCTCATCCCGCACCAGACAGTGCTTTCTAACGTAGAATTGGCGCTGACGATCTCGGGCGTATCTCGTTCAGAGCGAAAAAAGCGTGCCAAAGAAGCGCTCGAAAGGGTTGGATTGGGCGACCAGCTCCACAAACGCCCGAACCAGATGTCGGGCGGTCAGATGCAGCGTGTGGCGATTGCCAGAGCGCTTGTCAACAATCCCGATATCCTTTTGGCAGACGAACCGACAGGCGCATTGGATTCTGAAACCAGCGTGCAGGTCATGGATCTGTTGGCAGAGGTCGCCAAAGACAGATTGGTGATCATGGTCACGCACAATCCCGAACTTGCAGACCGCTATGCAAACCGTATTGTTAAGCTCAGTGACGGAAAGATCATTGACGACAGCAATCCGTGTGTTGTCAAAGAGGACGATAAAGAGCCTGAACACAAGAATCTCGGAAAAGCGTCTATGTCGCTGCTTACGTCTTTGTCGCTCAGCTTTAATAATCTTCGCACCAAAAAGGGCAGAACGATCCTGACATCCTTTGCAGGCTCGATCGGCATCATCGGTATTGCGCTGATACAAGCGCTGTCATCAGGTGTCAACGCCTATATTTCCGACATTCAGAAAGACACCATGTCGTCCTATCCCATCACGATCGACGCAGAAACTATTGATATTTCACGTTATATCAATGTGGATGATACCGAAAACGAAGATAAGGTCGATCACGAAAAGGATGCTGTTTATTCCAACGCGCGCAGGATGCAGTCTTTGGCGGATATGTCCTCGACCGTGACAGAAAACAACCTGACAAAGTTCAAGGAATATTTGGACGACAAAAACAGCCCGATACACAAATACATAGGTTCAAACGGCATTGTCTATTCCTATGCGACAAAGTTCAGCCTGTACAGCTATGACGAAGACGGAAATCTTGTCAATGCAGACGGCAGTACTTTGATCGACGATGAACTGAAAAAGACAAGCGTTGGTATGATGATGTCTTACGTCACATCTTCGGCATTTGAAGATTCTGCCGCTACAAATATGTTCGGCGGCGGCAATGCGATCTATTCCCAGCTTCTGCCGAAATCGGACGGAACAGGCATCAGCACTGCTATTACGGATCATTATGACATCGTCTATGGTAATATGCCGCAGAAATACAACGAAATGGTTCTTGTGCTGGACACAAATAATGAGGTAGCATCACAGGCACTGTATCGTTTGGGCATTCTCCCGACAGAGGAATACCGCAGTATCCTGAAAAGTATCGACAAGAGTGAAGATATCACCATCCCGACCCATCGTTTGGATTATGCAGACATTTGCAGCAGAGAATATTACCTTTTGCCTGCCTGCGATTATTATATCAAAAACAAAAGCGGAATGTATGAAAACGTATCGCAAGATGCTCTGCGAGCCGAAAAGAAACTGAAAGACAGCATCAAAATGAAGATCACGGCGATCATCAGACCAAAGGAAGACAACGACCAGCACATTTTGACATCCGCTATCGGCTACACAAAGGCATTGACGGATTATATCATACAATATACCGATCAGAGCGATATTGTAAAACGGCAGATAGCCTCTCCTGAAGTAAATATATTGAACGGCATTTCTTTCCATGCCGAGAACGATAATGAAAAGGCAGTCAGCGCACAGAAATACATTCTCAGCATGAAAACAAGCGAAAAGGCTTCAATTTTTCGCATGATCTATGCAGAACTTTCCAAATCCATGTCCTCAGCGCAGGCAGGGACAAAGCCGTCTGCTGTTCCGCCGCAAATGGATCAAAATCCGACAGCGGCACAGCCGTCCATTGTTCCGCAGAATATAGATATCAACACGATGACAGAAGAGCAGATCGCAGCCATGGTGGACAAACTGCTGCTGCAAAGTGATCTTTCGACTATCAAAGAGGTGCTTGTGTCGATCTATAACAAGTACATTTCTTCGGGCAGTTATGACGACAACCTGAAAGCCTTTGGTGTTGTCAGTGAAAATGCGCCGTCCTCAATCTCGATCTACGCAGACAGTTTTGAAAATAAAGAAAAAATTGCCGAATGCATCGAGGAGTACAACGAAAAAGCCGAAAAGGACGACAAGATCACCTATACGGATTTAGTAGCGCTGCTGATGACCTCTATCACGACCATCATCAATGTGATATCGTATGTACTCATGGCATTTGTTGCGGTATCATTGATCGTATCCTCCATCATGATCGGCATCATCACTTATATTTCCGTATTGGAGCGCACCAAAGAGATCGGCATTCTGCGAGCTTTAGGCGCATCCAAGAGAAACATTTCCCGTGTATTCAACGCAGAAACGTTCATCATCGGTTTATTTGCAGGAGTGATCGGCATAGGGTTGTCGCTTTTAATGCTCATCCCGATCAACATCATCATTCATGCGATCGCAGGCATGGACACTGTCAACGCATTCCTTCCCTTTGGCAACGCCCTCATCCTTATCATTCTCAGCATTCTTCTGACCCTCATCGGCGGTATCATCCCATCCCGCAAAGCTGCACGCAAAGACCCCGTAACCGCCCTGCGCACCGACTAACGGGCGCAGAGTCTGCGGCGCAGAGCCTGCGCTCCCAATTGGGGAATCATTGGTGTTCTTTCTTCGTACCGCCGTCACAGGCGGCAAGCCGCCTGCTTTGGGCTTACATTTACAGACCTGATGCTTTATTGCACTAAAAATTTAACTTGCAAGTCATTTCTAAAAGTAGACTTCCTCGGGAACCGGAGAAGTGCCGTATTACGCAGGATATTTTGTGCCGGAAAAAGCGTCTCGAGTGCAGCACTACTTGGTGTCATGCAAGGGA
>ONYV01000153.1 GCA_900322105.1 uncultured Eubacteriales bacterium
TGGAGCCCGTGACCGTGAACCTGGCAGCCAACATGCTGGGCCTGGGCAACGCCGCCACCCCCTTCGGCATGGAGGCCGCCCGCCGGATGGCCGCGGGGGACGCCGCGGGCAACGCCCTGTGCATGTTCCTGGTGATCAATTCCTCCTCGGTGCAATTATTGCCCGCCACGGTGATCGCCCTGCGCGCGGCGGCGGGCTCCGCGGACCCCGGGGGCATCGCGCTGCCCGCCCTTATCGCCACCGCCCTGTCCACCCTCGTGGGGATCGTCAGCTGCAAGATCGCGGAGCGCCTTTCGTGAGCTGGGCGCTGCCGGCGATGATCCTGGCGCTTTTTTTCATGATATGCCGCAGTTGGGACGATTTTGTGTATGTCTGCGCCCATGAGGACGGGACAGGATCGGTCGTTATGCAAAGTTCGGAAAGGGGAGAAAGACAGTCTGTCCCTTCCTGACTGACAGGCAGCAAAAGACAGACCGTATATTGTTGCTGCAAACGGCTGAGAACTTCTTTTGCATCCGTTTGCAGCGTCAGATCATGCTTGAGAGAGTGATGCAAGCAGTTTTGATAGTCGCTTGAGAGCTGTTGAAGTTCCTCATCCTGTTCACCTGAGCACAGCGCCTTTGCGATCTCATACGGATGTTTTCCTGCCAGTGTGCGCCACTGCTTTACGGTAACAGTACGCTGACGGCTTTGTAAAAGTGTGTTCCAGAGTTGACGCTCCGTTTCTGAAAAGTGTTGGATGAGTGTCCCTGCTTCTATGATGATGCCGTGACGGTTCGTTTGTGCGTTTTCCAGACGTCTGCTTTGAAAAAATGATGTGAGCGCCGCCTGACATTCATGCTCGGATACGCCGCCTGTCAAATCGGGCTGATGGGTAAAGGGCATGGAAAAGAGATCGGCAAGAGAGCCGCAGCAGCCGTTTTTGCTGTCCTTTGCGCCAAAGACCACACGTTTCAGACGTGCGTTGATGGCAGCGCCTGCGCACATGGGACATGGTTCAAGGGTGACATAGAGCGTGCAGTCTGTCAGATGCCAACCGCCGCATTTCTGACAAGCCTGTTCAATGGCAAGCACCTCTGCATGGGCAAGGGCGCTTTTGTTTGTTTCACGGCGGTTAAAAGCGGATGCAATGATCTTTCCGTCCTGCACGATCACTGCGCCGACAGGCACTTCACCGTATTTTGCGGCTAACTGCGCCTGTCTGAGCGCTTCTGTCATGAATTTTTCGTCCTCTGTCATGGCTTTTTGCACCTGCCTTGAAGAATAAAATGTAATAAATATCCACAGTTCGACCTTTTGAGGTCGAATTTTTTTGTTTTATGAGGGTTGAAAGGGGCGTTTGCTGTGAAGTAATTAAGTCAACTTGATTTTACTGTCACGGTAAAGCACCGTGAAACCTGAATTTCTTTTTCTATCACGGTAAAGCACCGTGAGATTTGATTTTTCTTTCACACGGTCGTCATGACTTCACATATGTGAAGCATTCGAGCCGCATGACACAAGCTGTCGTACATCATTCTTTAAGGCAATACCGCACAAAGATAGTGCCGCAGATGCGCTGTCAGATTTTTCGTCAGATTGTACAGAAATTCCGAAGGCATACTGACGTATGTCGAGGGTTTTGAAAGCAGCGTTCAGAGAGGATCGCTGTGAGTGTTGCGGTCATGTTTCAGGTTCATGATATTTCCGCAAACGAGATGTCTGTTATTAAGGCATTGCAAACAATTTGATGCATCACAAAGTTGAAAAGTCCCGAAACACACATGAACATCCTGCTGTCATGCAGAGTGACAAACCATCGACAAAGTGATGACAAGCTGCCGACAAAGTATCGACAAAGTATCGACAAGGCAGCGACAACAGATAAGAAACAAAAGAAGTATCTGTTTCCCTTTAGGGGAAACAGATACGCCGCAAGCGCTCATGCGCCTTATGGGCGATGAACGCAGCGGCGGCGGCGCAGAGCCTGCGCTTATAGAAATTTGGTGGCGGTGCCGGCGAGTAGGAGGAGGTAGAGGACGGGGGAGGTGAGGGTTGCGAGCAGCTTGTCACGGAGAGAGAGGGGGTAGGGAGATTTAGAAAAATAAAAGACACGGATGCTGCGTTTTCGGAGAAGGAAGATCGTGCCGGCAAAGACGAAGAGTGAAACCTGTGCGGAGATCGTGAAAAAGTTGGAGTAGAAATCACTGCCAAGGGTCATGCGGATAAAGGTGCTTGCCGCAGAAAGCGTGTTGTTCAGAAAATGAACGATGACCGAAAGCAGAAAAATATTGGAGCTTTTGCGGATGCAGGCAAAGAGAAAGCCGCATAGGAACGCAAAAAGTGCGGAACGCAGGTTGTTGTGCATCAAGCCGAAGACGAGCGACGAGAAAAGGCAGGCGTACAGATGCCCGAAGCGTGAAAGGGACGAATATACATATCCACGGCAGGCATATTCTTCACAAAAAGACGGTATCAGGGCGGTGGCAAGTACCATCAGACAAAAATTTCCGGGCGTTGCGCTGAAATAGATCTGTATATTCGGCTCGGAAACAGGAAGAAAGTGTGATAGCATGGTGATGAGCATATTTGCCACAATACAGCCGCTCATCCCGAACAGCACCAGCAAAACAGAATCAAATATGCCTGTTTTCCTGCGTGATTTGAAATGCAGATAATGACGGACGCCTCGTCCCATATAGGCAAAGGCAAGGGCAGGAACAAGGGTCGCAAAGATCGTGATCGCCATATCTGCGATGTAAAACAAGACATAGTTGTCCGCAAAACGCAGCGTGATGAAAGAACCGATCATATGCATGGCAATTGTGACGATGCCGAACAGACAGACGATATTGACAGACGCCCTCATATTCTGCCGCCGATGCTGTAAAGCCGTATTGGAATAAGGGCTCTCTTGCTGTTTGATAATGATCCCTCCCTTTAGGCTCCCCCGCACAAAGACCGCCTTGCGGCACTATCTTTGTGCGGTATTGCCTTTAGTGTTTCCCGAAATGATGAGCTTTCATTCACAAGCTCATGCAGGAAGACAGGCGATGTTATTTTCGGACATTTGCTGTGTGGTGAGTGGTGTCTGACAGTGCAGGTCAATGAATCGCTTTTGCGGTGGTTTCTGTGAAGTGATTTTGTGACGGATATGAAAAATTGAGTTGATGCGTGAGATTTGAATGGGTAGGTGTGGTTTCTTTATACAGGACGGAAAAGATACGCTCAGACGATACCGGAAGCGGCAAGCATTGCGCCTAACTTTCCTGTATGGAAATTGAGCGAACCCTGCATCCAGACGGCATACGGCTCACGCAGGGGAGCGTCTGCCGACAGTTCGATGGATGAGCCGAGAGTGAATGCGCCTGCCGCCATGATGACCTTGCTGTCATAGCCCGGCATATCCCAAGGTTCGGGTGTGACAAAAGAGTCGATGGGAGAAGCCTGCTGGATGCCCTGACAGAAACGGATGAGATTCTGTTCGTTTTCAAGGAGGATCGCCTGAATGATGTCACCCCGTTCCTCGTCATATCCGGGGGTTACGCCGAAATTCAGAAGATCATAGAGCGCAGAAGTGAAGATAGCGGTCTTGACGGCTTCACCTGTCACATGAGGTGCGTTGAAAGCGCCCATGAACAGTTCACGGCTGTTGCCGAGGGTACAGCCGATCTCTTTGCCTGTGCCGGGAGTGGTCAGACGGTAGCTGCACTGCTCCACAAGATCGTGCCGCCCTGCAATATAGCCGCCTGTGGGCGCAATACCGCCGCCGGGGTTCTTGATGAGTGAGCCTGCCATCAGGTCAACGCCAAGACTGCCGGGGGCTTGTTTCTCAACAAATTCACCGTAGCAGTTATCGAGCATGACGATGCAGTTTGGCGCAAGCAGATGGGCAAGGTTTGCGATCCTTCTGATCTCTGCCGCTCTGAGTGTCGGACGGAGTGAATAACCTCGTGAACGCTGGATATAGACCATTTTGGTGGTGGGAGTGATGCGCTGTTTCATGGTTTCAAAATCCACTGTGCCGTCAGAGAGCAGGTCGATCTGTTCATAGCAGATGCCAAAGTCTTTGAGAGAGCCGCTGTAACTGCTGCCGATACCGATCACGCCTTGCAGGGTATCGTAAGGAAGTCCTGTGACGGAGATCATCGTATCGTTCGGGCGCAGGACGCCAAAGAGCGCTACGGTCAGAGCGTGTGTGCCGCTGCAAAAATTATGACGTACCAGAGCGTCTTCCGTATCCAGCACATCCGCAAAAACAGCGTCAAGAGCATCACGTCCTCTGTCGCCGTAGCCGTAGCCTGTGGAGGCGGTAAAGCAGCTTTCGCTGACACGTGCTTTCTGAAAGGCTTTCAGCATTTTCTGCTGGTTATATTCGGTGATCTCGTCTGTACGTTCAAGATACGGACGGCAAAGCACCATCGCTTTCTCCGCCGCTTTTTGTATTTCGGGTTTGATCGTATAAAAGGATGTATTCATATTTTTCTTTCCTTTTCTGACGGACTTCCTCATCACTTTTGAGAAAGTCTGTTTTTCTTTTTTGTATGGGTTTCGTAAGTATCTGTTGTGCGGTGCAGAAGGCTATGTTTCATAGAGGGTGAATGAAGAAGTGTTTTCAAAGCCGAGCTGATGGTAGAATGTTTCGTGACGGTCTTTATCACGCATGATAAAGATCGTCCTGTCGTGCAGCATATTTATCAAAGCGCTGACGCAGAAGCTGCCAAGTCCTTTTCGGCGGTGAGGTCTTGCGGTGGTGACACAGCCGATGATGGCAGATCGTTCATCCTGTGCAACGGTCAGCGCAGCGGCGGCGATCGTATCCCGATACAGCAGCACTGCGCAGGCGGCGGTGTTGTGCCGCAGCTTATGGGACAGGTCGAGCAGGAAATCTTCGTAGGCAGGTACTCTGAAATCCTCTGCTTCCGATCCTTTCAAAAGCTGATAGAGGGCTTTCAGGTCGGGCTGACAGGAGAGAGTATAGCCCTGTGGAAGTGTTATGCTGCTTTGGTCACGGCTTTTTTTGAGTGTCATGACGGTGCCTGTCTGACATGATTTGTCAGCAAAGAGCGTTGGTTCACACAAAACAGAATGCGCGCCCGACATGGTGACAAATTCACGCCATTCGTCAAGGTTGCTTTGTGAAGTCAGGCAGAGGGTCAGATCAGCATAATATTTTGCCGCCGCGCCGACGGGAGCGCCGTTTTCATCCGTCTGTATATAAAATGACAAAAAGTCATACAGGATCCCGTAGCTTTGCAGCAGGCAGGAAATGCGGCAGGCATAGATATTTTGCTGCTTTAGAAAACGCCGCAGGGACGGCAGTGCATTTTCGTCTGTGAAGTGTATCATTCGGACAGTACCTTTTCGGCGGTCGCCCTGACAACGCTGTAAACGGCTTCCAT
>ONYV01000134.1 GCA_900322105.1 uncultured Eubacteriales bacterium
TTCGAGGAGATGTCGTAGAGATCTTTCCTGCTGCGTCTTCGGATAAGATCATCCGCGTGGAGTTTTTCGGAGATGAAGTAGACAGGATCGCAGAAGTAGATCCGCTGACGGGAGAAGTCAAAGGAACACTGCGCCATGCGGCGATCTATCCTGCCTCACACTATATCGTTCCGAGAGAAAAGATAGAGGCGGCAGTCGGAGAGATACAGGCAGAACTGGAACAGAGAGTGAAGTTTTTCACAGACAGAGGAAAGCTGCTTGAAGCAGAACGTATTCAGCAGCGCACAAAATATGATTTAGAAATGCTGCGTGAGATCGGATTCTGCAAAGGGATCGAGAACTATTCAAGAGTGCTGTCGGGCAGAAAAGCAGGCTCTGCGCCGTATACGCTGCTCGATTATTTCCCGGATGATTATTTGCTGTTTGTCGATGAATCTCATGTTACGCTGCCGCAGGTGAAAGGAATGTACGGCGGCGACAGAGGACGGAAAGAAAACTTGGTAGAGTTTGGTTTCCGTTTGCCGTCCGCATATGATAACCGTCCGCTGAATTTTGACGAGTTTTACGAGAGAGTTCATCAGGCAGTTTTTGTGAGCGCAACGCCGGGTGATTTTGAAAAACAGAAAAGCAAGGTCATTGCAGAACAGGTGATCCGTCCCACGGGATTGTTAGACCCGATGATCTTTGTACGTCCTGTGGAGGGACAGATCGACGATCTGATCTCTGAAATACATCTCCGCACCGAAAAACAACAAAGAGTGCTGGTAACGACAATGACAAAGCGTATGGCGGAAGACCTGACAGATTATCTGTCAACGGTCGGCATCAAGGTACGCTATATGCACCATGATATTGATACGGTCGAGAGAATGGAGATCATCCGTGATCTTCGTTTGGGAGAATTTGATGTGCTGGTCGGCATCAACCTGCTCAGAGAAGGTCTGGATATTCCGGAAGTATCTTTGGTTGCCATACTGGATGCGGATAAGGAAGGATTTCTCAGAAGTGAGCGCTCTTTGGTGCAGACCATCGGCAGAGCGGCAAGAAATGCCGATGGACAGGTCATCATGTATGCAGACGTGGTGACGGATTCGATGGAAAAGGCGATCAAAGAAACCGAACGCCGCAGAAGTATTCAGCAGCAGTATAATGAAGAACATCATATCGTACCGAAAACGATAGAAAAGAAGGTCAGCGATATTATCGAGATATCGACCCATACAAATGACGATAAGTCGAAGAAGAAAAAGAAGATGACAAGAGCCGAACGTGAGCAGATGATCGAACAGCTCACAAAGGAGATGAAAGCAGCGGCAAAGCTGCTGGAATTTGAACACGCAGCCTATCTCCGTGATAAGATCAAAGAGCTGCAAGGGTGATGTTTTGAAAGAAGAGACTTCCTCGGGAACCGGAGAAGTGCCGTATTACGCAGAAGAGACAAGTAAGACGGTGCTTCGGAAGTTTCCGAGGAAGTCTGAGGGAGAAGAAAATGGAAATACTCGGTCTTGACAAAATCCGAAAAATATCGGATAATACAGATTTGGAGCCTGAGATCATCGGACTTGACATGATACGTCCCGAAGAAGACAGCATTTCTGTCACAGGGCTTGACAAGATACGCACGATCATCGAGACCGATCTTCCGAGGTTGTCTTCCTTTGCAAGGGAACTGATCGATCTGGTCGGCAGGGTCAGGGATCTCGATACGGACTTCCGACAGTTCGGCGCAAGGCATCACCGCTATGAATTTGCGCCCGTGATACCGCTGTCGGATGTCAGAGATTTTGAAGCACGTCACAGCATCCGTCTGCCGCAGAGGTATGTGGATTATCTCACACAAGTAGGAAACGGAGGAGCAGGACCCGAACACGGCATTTTTTCTCTGGAAGAAGTGGAGAAAAAGGCATATTTCGATCACAAGAATGCGCTTTGTCCTATCGGTGAAGCGCAGGCTCAGCCTGATTTCTATACGCTGCCCTATGGTTCGGAAGGAAGTTTACCACTGGTCGATTCCGCTTTGACGCAGGAAAAATGGGATCAGTGGTATATGGCGCTGCAAAGTTCAGAGGGAGAAGCGTATGATGAGATGTACCGCAGAGGGTATCGTGGTCTGGTGCAGATTATGGAAGCAGCAGACGGCAGCGGATATATGCTGGCGTGTGAAGGAGATCTCAGCGGAGAGATGATACTGGTTCGGCGTGAGATGGATTGCCCTGAGCCGTTGGGACGAACCTTTGAAGAATATGTGCTGTCACATTTCAGGAGCATGGCAGAAAGTCTTGAACGGCAGCGCTGCCGCTGCTGAGCATATCAGAATAACTGAAAAGAGGATGAAACATTGGCAAAGAAAACAACGCAGAATTACGGAAATGAAAGCATTACCTCGCTCAAGGGTGCGGACAGAGTGAGAAAACGTCCTGCGGTCATTTTTGGCTCGGACGGCATCGAAGGATGTCAGCATTCTGTCTTTGAGATCCTCTCAAATTCCATTGACGAAGCAAGAGAAGGCTACGGCAGGGAGATCATTATCACAAAATATGCCGACCATTCCATCGAGATCGAGGATTTCGGCAGAGGTATCCCTGTGGATTATAACAAAAACGAGGAGCGCTATAACTGGGAGCTGGTTTTCTGCGAGCTGTATGCAGGAGGAAAGTATAATAACATCGAAGCGGAGAGCTACGAATTTTCGCTGGGACTCAACGGTCTGGGACTTTGTTCCACACAGTATTCCTCGGAATATATGGACGTTGACATCCGCAGGGACGGCACACGCTTTACACTTCATTTTGAAAAAGGAGAAAACATCGGCGGACTTCACCGTGAACAGTACACAGGCAAAAAAACAGGGACAAAGATCCACTGGAAACCCGACTTGGAAGTCTTTACCGATATTGATATCACAGACGACTATTTTATCGACACCATCAAGCGTCAGGCCATTGTCAACGCAGGGATCCGATTTGTGTTCCGCAGCGAAAAGGACGGCAAGCTCGAAACGCAGGAATTTTGCTATGAAAACGGTATCGTTGACCATGTGAAGGAGCTTGTGGGAGAGGATGCGCTTTCACAGGTGCAGTCATGGCAGACAGAAAGAATGGTCAGCGATCGTGATGACAAGCCTTCGTACAAGACGAAGATCAATATTGCGCTTGCCTTTTCCAATCGTGTGAACGCAGCAGAATATTATCACAATTCAAGCTGGCTCGAATACGGCGGAGCGCCCGAAAAAGCAGTGAGAAACGCATTTGTTTATTCTATTGACGCCTACTTGAAGCAAAACGGCGAGTATAACAAGACGGATGCAAAGATTAGTTTTGACGATGTGAAGGACTGCCTTGTGATCGTGATCTCGTCTTTCTCGAATGTCACGTCCTATGCGAACCAGACCAAAAAAGCCATTACGAACAAGGGCATTCAGGATGCTATGACGGAATATCTTCGTCATCAGTTGGAAGTCTATTTTATTGAAAATAAATTCGATGCGGAAAAGATCGCTAATCAGGTGCTGATCAATAAGCGCAGCCGTGAAAGCGCCGAAAAGACAAGGCTGAATATCAAAAAGACGCTCGCAGGCACGATGGATATGACAGGAAGGGTCGCTAAGTTCGTGGACTGCCGCAGCAAAGATAAGTCCGAACGGGAACTGTTTATCGTGGAGGGCGACTCTGCGCTGGGTGCCTGTAAGCAGGCAAGAAACCCCGACTTTCAGGCGATCATCCCGATTAGAGGAAAGATATTGAACTGTTTGAAAGCAGACTATGACAAGATCTTCAAAAGTGAGATCATCACCGATCTTCTGAAGGTGCTGGGCTGCGGCGTAGAGGTCAAGTCCAAAGCAAATAAGGACTTAGCGTCCTTTGATCTGGAGCTGCTGCGCTGGAATAAGGTCATTTTCTGCACCGATGCCGATGTGGACGGTTTTCATATCCGTACACTGCTGCTGACGATGATCTATCGTCTTGCGCCGACCCTCATCAAAGAGGGCAAGGTGTTTATTGCGGAATCGCCGCTGTATGAGATCACCACCAAAGAGCGGGTCTATTTTGCCTATACGGAAGCGGAAAAGGAAAAGTTTCTCAGTGAGATCGGCGACAAGAAATGCACGATCCAGCGTTCCAAAGGACTTGGTGAAAACGAACCCGAAATGATGAGTCTGACGACGATGAATCCTGCCACACGCAGGCTCATCAAGATCATGCCCGATGACGCTGCCAAAACGTCAGAGATGTTTGATATTCTGCTGGGCGATAATCTTGGCGTCAGACGGGATTTTATCATCGAAAACGGCTATAAATATATTGACGATCTGGATGTTTCGTAAACAGACAGCGAGGGGTAACATGGAAGATATAACGATCCGCATAAAGCATTTCAATGACCTGACAAATCTCGAACTGTATGAGATCCTGCGGGCAAGGCAGGCTGTGTTTGTTGTGGAGCAGCAGTGTCCGTATCAGGACAT
>ONYV01000247.1 GCA_900322105.1 uncultured Eubacteriales bacterium
GCTATTCCTGTATTGAAGAAAAGGACGGACTCACCGTCAACGGAGGGATTCTGATCTACCGCCGTACCAGAGTGCGGTATTCAGCGGTGCAGTATTGCGTCATTTCGCAGGGATATGTGCAGAAAGCGTTTCAGTCCTGTTCGCTGATATTGATGCTGGCAGGTTCGTATGTCAGGATCCATCAGATCGCATTATCCGAAGCAAAAGCATTAAAAATGAAGATCGATCAATATCAGGAACACCACAAACCAAAAACTGACGACCGAAGAAAGGAAGAAACATATGGAACGGACGGTCAGCACTGAGAACGAAAGAAAAATGCTGAAAGCTCACCCTTATGCTATCATACGACACCTGAGGATCTCTGTGGTACTGATCATTCTTTCGGTGATACAGCAGTTTTTGTATCGTCCGCAAAATATATTGGAAATTATCGGTTCGCTTGGGATCAATGCGCTGTATGTGCTGTTTTCGGTGTCTTATGCGGTAACGCTATATCAGAATTTTAAGTATCGGATAGAAAGAGATAAGATCATGCTGCACAGCGGCGTGTTTATTCAGAAATATTTCCGCATTCCCTTTGAAAAAGTGTGTACGGTCATTTTTTACCGTGATATTTTTTCCGCTTTGTTCGGTGCAGAAAAAATATCGCTGGACACGCCTGCAGACTCACGGAAAAAATTTGATGTCAGCGCCTATATTTCTGTCAGAAGGGCAAGAGAATCACTGCACGCTGCCGAAAGCAAGTATCAGATCACCGGTCATTATCATTCCGGCATGATCAGCATCTTTCTGATGTCTGCCTTTTGGTCAAATCCGCTGACGGGATTGATCTTTATCGTGCCTGTCATTCACAGTATTGGTCAGATCATCGGTTCGGAAATGACAGGTGCGTTGGTTCGGGGGTCGATCAATACGCAGTCGAATTTCTGGATGAAATATATTTCTCCTGCGGCAGCTACCCTGATCGCCGTGATATTGCTTAGCTGGGTCATTTCCCTGATGCTGAGTTTTCTGCGGTATGTACGGTTTCATTCCTATCGTCTGGGAGAATTCATTGTGATATTTCGGGGATTTCCGTCAAGAAGCATTACGATGACAAAGGTCAGCGAGCTTGCGTCTGTAAATGTAGACCAAAGTCTGCTGATGAAGATCCTGAGGCTGAAAAGCTGTTCTTTGAGCGTGATCGGTTCGGGAAAGCTGAAGGGTGACAGAGGGCTGATCATTTCTCCTGAGAAAAACAAAAATGTCTATCAGAAAATGAAAGAGCTGACAGGTATCTGTACGGAAGAAATGCAAAAGGTCGGTGTGGCGAAAAAAAGCTGGTTTGCATATATCTATCCGGTTATCATCAGCCTGCTGATCCCGTTGGGTTTCTTTATGCTGAGGGGAGTATTTCCGAGATTCAAAGAGACTACGGGACTTTTGGGGACGATCAGCTTGTTTGTGATCGGATGGTGGTTTTTGTTCCGTATCTTTGCCTATCGCAGCTCCTATCTTGCCGTCAATCGGGAATGTCTGATCGTATGCGGTTTTCGGAAGCTGACGATGCGAAAGCATTATATCAAGCTGAACAAGATACAGAAGATAGAGATCCAGCAAAGCATTTTCCAGCGTATCAGCGGAAAATGCAACATAAAGGTCTATGTTTATTTTGAAAAGAGAAACGTCTGTCGGGTAAAGCAGCTTCCGCTCAAGCAAACGGCGAAGCTGCTGAAAGAAATGGAGCTGCTGTACTGAAAAACGGTACGGCAGCTTCTGATTTTTATATATCAAAATTGTTTGAGGAGATCAGTGCGCAGGTCTGAGGGAAAGGTAAGAGGTGATGATCTCAATAGATTTTTCTGCGGCGGTTTTACTGAAAGTTGCATATTCAACAGCATCGTCTTCTTCGCTCATGCTGTCTGAGATAGAGCGCAGGACGGCAAAAGGGATCTGATTGACACGGCATACCTGACCGATACTGCCGCCTTCCATCTCACAGGCAAGCGCGCCGAACTGCTGATTCAGCATCATGCGTTTGTCGTTGCCGCTGATGAACTGATCTCCTGTTGCCACAGGACCGACAATATAGTTTTTTTCTCCGATGGCTTCACAGGCAGACTGCAAAGCATCCGTCAGTTCTTTGGAGCAGGGAATGCGCACGATCTTTTCTTTTGGCAGATACAATTCTCCGCGCAGGTCACCGAGAATCGTTGTATCCATATCGTGCTGTACGACATGATCGGCGATCACGACATAGCCGATATGCGTTTTTTTGCTGGTGCTGCCGCCGATACCCGTGTTGATGATCCTGTCGGGTGAAAAACGAAGGATCATTGTCTGGGCGGCAATGGCGGCGTTTACTTTGCCGATGCCGCATTTTGCTACAACACAGTCGTGATTTCCGAGCCGTCCGACTGTATAGACCGTACCGCTGATCTCTTCTGTGTGAGTATCTGTCATTTTTTGAATAAGTCCCTGCGTTTCAATATCCATTGCGCCGATAATGCCTGTCATAGTATTATTCTGCTACTCAAAATATGGACAAAAATACCCATAATGAGAAAATTCCTGTTTCATCGTATCCGACTTTGCCAAAGCTACCATCGTTTGTGTGACACTCCACAGGCGTAAATTCCCGTATAGCCTACGGTACATA
>ONYV01000240.1 GCA_900322105.1 uncultured Eubacteriales bacterium
AGTGTCTCCTGCAAAAATACACGCAGACTGCCGTCCTTTTCCTGTACATTTTTGTGCAGCCGTTTCAGCACTTTTCTGAAAGCGTATGTCAGCAGTACCATCACAGCGCCGCCCGGAAGGATCACCCATGTAAACCACGGCTGAAGGATAATGATCATGATAACGGCGCTGACCATCTTGACGACCATTCCCGCAAGCCCCGGCAGGATCTCCGCATAGCCGTTCGCAACGACTACCGTATCATTGGTCAGGCGGTTCAGCCACTCCCCTGAATGTACCGCTTCTACTGCTGCATAGTCTTTTTTCAACAGACACTTCATCAGCCGCTCTTTGAATATATTTTCAAAAGCAGATCTGCACAATTCGTTCAGATACCGTATCAGCGCTCTCAGCGATAACTGCGCTATGACCAACAGCACGATCAAAGTAATATTCAGCACAAATCCGTCCTGCTGCCGATTCACGGCGCTGTCTACGATATTACGCAGCAGCAGCGCATATAACACGCCGCTGCCGCCGTTGAGAATCTGTATGACCGTCAAGAACAGGATATATGCTTTTTTTCTGCCGGGAACGGCATACAGCCATTGAAGCGTCTTGTTCTTCATTTTTTTCAATAGCCAAAGCACCTCTCTTTGATAAGATAGAGGGTTGTGCTATGCAGCGGATAAGCTGCATAGAAAAGGCAACACCTTGTATTTCAGGATCCGCATTCGAGCGGCATACCGCAGTCATGGAAACGGCATCGTTTCAAAGCCGCTTCCGTATAAGGAAATGTACAGCTTTTCCAAACAGCCGTTGACATAACCGCAAAAAGCTCTTTTCTTTGCATAAGCTGCCTGCGCAGCTACTGATCGGGCAGGATCAGATTTCTGACATTTGCGATAAGTTAAGCGGAGCTGTTTTTATTTCTGATCTTCTTTTTCAGGCGCGAGAGCCTGATTTTGCATTTCTTTATAAAGATCCGAAGCGTGATCGTGTGCATCCAGACAAAGGTATAGAAGCGGTAGCCAAATTCGCTTAGTTGGTGTTCTTTTCCGTTTCGGACATATCCTGTCATCACGGCGATGATATCCTCGTCCCTGATGCCGTATTCTTTATTGATGCAATTATCTCCCAGTATCACATAGTCCTTTTCACGTACCTCGATCACTCTGTGAAGCACATAGCTTGACGGCGGACGGCGGTACAGCACTACGTCCCCTGCCCGAAGCCGCTTTCCGTTTCGTTTGGAAACGATAAACATATCCTTGCCTTCCCTGAGCAGCGGCAGCATACTGACTCCCACGTTCGTATAGGTCAGACTCCCGTTTTCACGCAGGTAGGTTTCATAATTCATTTCCTTACTCATCCAGCGCACCGATCTTCCGCAGATTGCCGACCACGAAAGTTACATCTTTTTCAATGGTCTTGCGGGGCGCATCGTATTGAGTCATCATCTTTGTGATGATCTCTTCTTCTGTAGTATCCTTTTTCAGCAGCTCAACGATCTCGCCAAAGGTGTCGTTGCCTTTTACAATGCCCGAAAAAGCTGCGTTTCCTGTCGGTACAACGACCGTTTCTTTTCCTGAATGATGTACCAGAAAATCCGAACTTAGTTTCATGTATATTTACCCCTCTTAAATATGGATTTCAGATAACCTCTGAGCCGAAAGCCTGTCACGATGTTTTTCATCTCCCGACATCCCGGACAAACGGCAGGATACGGCATTCCATACCGACAATCTGTATGCAAAAGATGGATACCGTACAAGCGGTTGACACATTGCCTGCAGGATACCCTGCCATAGACTTTTATGATCTTTCGTCCGGTTACCATAACGATTCTCCCCCTGTTGACGATCTCTGTCAGATGTCGCTGTGGTGCTGTGGTGCTGTGCTGATCGCTATCCTTTGGAAGCGCTCATGGCGCCGAATGACGTTTCTGCCGCTTCAAGGCTGATGTTGCAGCCCAGTTTCCAGAAAGACACGCAGTCTGACAGTTTGTCGATCAGTGGTAAGGTCTTTGCAAGAGAAACAGGATCTTTCGGGCGGTAGCTTTGCTGCATGAGCATTGGATAGACCTGCGATTTTCCGATCCTTGTGATGGTATTTTCCTTTGCACGCTCCAAAACACAGATCGCTTTCAGCGGTACGGCAACGTTGCTGCCCAAGCGGTGTTTTCCGTTATAGGGTGTTCCGTAGATCACTGCGCCGTTTTCACCGATGTGCAGCAGCGGCTTATCGTCGTTGATCATGACGGCGCGTTCTTTCAAAAGCTCTCTCCAAAGAGCCGCATGGGTCGATTTTCCTGTTCCTGAACCGGCAGTGAACAGATAGCCGACACCATCCACCGAGATCGCTGACCCGTGAAAGAGAAACGTGTCAAAATACGGCATCCTTTCTGCAATCTTGCGATATACCGCCAATTCTTCAAGATAACCGTCAGACCAGTTTTTGTTCACGCGTCCTTCCGCAGCGGCGGTGCGGTCTGATCTTTCCCGTTCAAACTCTATATCCTCGTTTGTGATAATAATGTCGATATCCGCCTCACCTACGACGCTGCAGCGATAGTCCTTGCAGTAGGTATGCACCGCTTCATGCAGCGAACGGATGCGGATGGTTTTTTCTGCAATCAGATATGTATCTGTCATAGCTGCTGCTACTCGAAATATGGACAAATATACCCATATTGAGAAAATTCCTGTTTCATCGTATCCGACTTTGCCAAAGCTACCATCGTTTGTGTGACACTCCACAGGCGTAAA
>ONYV01000087.1 GCA_900322105.1 uncultured Eubacteriales bacterium
TCCCTCGACATACGTCAGTATGCCTTCGGAATTTCTGTACAATCTGACGAAAAATCTGACAGCGCATCTGCGGCACTATCTTTGTGCGGTATTGCCCTATATTTCGGACATCACAAGGGCTGCTTGTTGATCTTAACGCCTCTTCTGGGATAGCGTGATGGCGTAACAGTGATCTTTTCGATGGCAATGACAGTGCGTACAGACCGGTCGGGCAGTGTGATAGGACTGACAGTTTTTGTTTTGCAGCCTAACAGACGGATGGCGTTTTCTGCGCTTTCAAGCTCCGATCTGCCGTCAGGTCCCTTCATGGCAATAAAACTGCCGCCGACTTTGATATAGGGTATGCAGTATTCGCAGAGGGACGGAAGATTTGCGACTGCTCTGGAAACGGAATAATCATATTGTTCTCTGTATTCGGGCTTCGCGCCGTATTCCTCCGCTCTTGCGTGCAGAAGTTCCGCCTCGATCAAAAGAGTCTTGCAAAGCTCAGAGAGAAAGATCAGCCGTTTATTCAGGCTGTCGAGCAGCGTCAGCTTCAGATCGGGACGCATGATCTTCAGCGGTATTCCCGGAAATCCTGCGCCTGTACCAATGTCGATGAGCGACGCTCCGACTTTCAGATCAATACATTTCAGCACAGAAATACTGTCGATAAAATGCTTGACCGCAACCTCCTGCTCTTCTGTGATCGCCGTCAGGTTCATTTTTTGATTCCATTCTGTCAGCAAGCGGAAATAAATTTCAAACGCTTCTTTCTGCCCGTCTGTCAGAGAAATATCATTTTCCTTACACCATGTTTCAAGTATTTCACGAATCATTCGGCAGTTTCCTCCGTATGGTTTTTCAGTGACGCTAAATAAATGATCAGCACCGAGATATCCGCAGGGTTCACCCCTGAGATCCTGCTCGCCTGACCGATATTTTCAGGACGCACCTTATTCAGCTTTTCTCTTGCTTCCAGCCGCAGACCGTCTATCTTTTCGTAGTCCATTTGTTTCGGCAGCAGCTTACTTTCCAGCCGCCGAACCTGTTCAATGATTGCAAGCTGTTTGCTGATATAGCCCTCATACTTGATCTCGACCATGATCTGTTCAAAAATATTGGGATCGAGATCGGGTCTTTGTGTATCCACAGGCGCAAGGGCTTCATAGCTTAATTCGGGACGTTTGAGCAGGTCGATCATCCTGATCCCTGTCGTCACCTCGCTGGTATGATGCTCTGTAAGAATACGGTTCAGTTCTTCTGTCGGCGCAAAAACCGTTTTGCGGATGCGCCTGCGTTCTTCCTTCATCTGCTCCTGCTTTTTCAGGAACTTGTTCCAGCGTTCATCCGTTACCAGTCCTGCTTTTCTGCCAATGGGCGTTAAGCGTGTATCGGCGTTATCCTGACGCAGGATCAGGCGATATTCGCTTCGGGATGTCATCATGCGGTACGGATCATTACAGCCCTTTGTCACAAGGTCGTCGATCAGCGTTCCGATATAGGATCCCGAACGGTCAAGGATCATCGGCTCTTTCTGCTGTATTTTCAGCGCCGCATTGATGCCTGCCACCAACCCCTGCGCGGCGGCTTCTTCATACCCTGAACTGCCGTTGAACTGTCCTGCTCCGTACAGTCCCGGAAAATCCTTGAATTCCAGCGTGCTGTACATCTGTATCGGGTCGGCGCAGAAATATTCGATCGCATAGGCAGGGCGCATAACAACACAGTGTTCCAGTCCCTTGATAGAATGATAGAAAGCGATCTGAACATCTTCAGGCAAAGACGAGGACATTCCCTGCAGATACATTTCCTCCGTATCCATGCCGCACGGCTCGATAAACAACTGATGGCGCTGTTTGTCGGCAAAGCGAACGATCTTGTCTTCTATGCTCGGACAATATCTCGGACCGATCCCCTCAATCTTGCCGCTGTACATCGGAGAGCGGTGGATATTATCGAGGATGATCTGCTTGGTTTTTTCATTTGTCCAGCTGACGTAACACTTGACTTTATTTTCGGCAGGGTGGTCGGTATCATAAGAAAAAGGAATGACAGGATCGTCGCCGCACTGTTCTTCCAGTTCGGAAAAATCAATGCTCGATCTCAGCACTCTGGCAGGCGTACCTGTCTTGAAGCGGCGGATGGACATTCCCAGTTTTTCGAGTGAATCGGGGAGAAACTTTGCAGGGAACATTCCGTCAGGTCCGCTTTCGTAGGAAACATCGCCCACATAGATCCTGCCGCCAAGATACGTTCCTGTCGCAAGGATCACCGCCTTTGCCGTATATTCGGCTTCCAGACGGGTCACAAGGCGCCATGTGCCGTCTGCATTCTGCGAAAGCTCTGTGATCTCTGCCTGATGAAGCTCTAAGTTTTCCTGCAATTCCAAAGTATGTTTCATGCGTGTGCTGTACGCTCTTCTGTCGATCTGCGCTCTGAGGGAATGCACCGCAGGTCCTTTGCCCTTATTGAGCATCCTCATCTGCAAAAAGCATTCGTCCGCCGCCTTGCCCATTTCACCGCCGAGGGCGTCTATTTCACGTACCAAATGCCCCTTTGCCGTTCCGCCGATCGACGGATTGCACGGGCAGTTTCCCACTGCGTCCATATTGATGGTAAAAACCGCGGTACGGCATCCGAGCCTTGCGGCGGCAAGACCTGCTTCGATGCCTGCATGACCTGCGCCGATCACCGCTACTTCAAATTCTCCTGCATGAAATTTCACATTGCATCATTCCTTGTCTTTTGAAATTCATCCAAACAAACTCCCATTCCAAGGGAATTGTCAAGAGATCAGTGAACTGCCACATTATCCAAAAAACACTCCACTGAAATACTTCTTTATTCTGACCGTCTGTTTGCTCTGAGGGTATTGTCAGAAACGATCCGCTTTTGAAATACTGTCTTTCCACAATATAACAAAAAGACAAAGGCGAAAACCTTTGTCTTTTATAAAGTGACCCGAACGGGAATCGAACCCGTGTTTCCGCCGTGAAAGGGCGGTGTCTTAGCCGCTTGACCATCGGGCCGGGTATATGCAATACCGTTTTGCGGTATTGCTTTTCTGGTAGCGGCAGTGGGACTTGAACCTACGACACTCCGGGTATGAACCGAATGCTCTAGCCAGCTGAGCTATGCCGCCATACGATACTGTTTCTGTAACAGTCAGCTTGATTATTATAGTCCTTTTCATCTTGTTTGTCAATAGATTTTTTGAAAATTCCCATTGTTATTTATATACTGTTCGTATATAAATGCGATGTTATACAATTTGTTTTATTGTTGATTCGTTCTGTCAAAACACAAAGTCACTGATCTTGATATTTTCCACCTCTTCTGAATTTACAAATCGTAGAAACCTGTATAAAAAAATGGATTTCCACACGAAAAACGAGTTTTCAACACTAAAATGTTGAAATGGTGGAAAACTTATCAACATGGATGTTGAACCATACCTGTTGTTTTTTTTTCTGAAATTTTCCTGAAACTATACCATATATAGGGTTTTTAGAAAAGTCAAGCCATATTTTTCTGTAATAATCGGCGGGAATTTACGAATTGTAATATGAGTTTTGAACTGTTTCAACATTTCGATGTTGAAAACTCATTTTTCCACTTTACAATCCGTATAAAACTCATCTCTCAGGATGGATAATCTGTCCAGATCATAATACATTCCGTCTTTATAGAGATCCTGCCGCAGCGTTCCTTCATACTGCATCCCGAGTTTTTCCATCACTCTTCTGGAAGCAGGATTGACGCTCATGCACACTCCGTTGATCTTCTGAAATCCAAGCTCCGAAAAACCGTAGCGCAGCATTTCCGCAGCGGCTTCTGTGGCGATCCCCTGATTCGTCAATCGACTGTCGATATAATATGATATATCGGCATGATGATGGATCGCATCAATGTTGATCAATCCGACGTTGCCGACATAATATCCCGTTTCCCTCAGAAAGACCGCATATTCAAATGCAGTCCCCAGACGGCGGTTATCTCTGATGACCTTCATCCACCATTTGCCGCGCAGACGTGAATAAGACCGTGGAATGCCGTAGGTCGTGGGATAGATCTCAGGCTGGCGCACCACTCTCAGAAAATCGTCCAGATCCCGTTTTTGGTATTCCCTGATGAACAGCCGCTCTGTGAAAAACTGTTTTTGATACATTTGTCATCTCTCCGTTATGCAAAACAGGATCGTTTCTGAATGTTCAAAAACGACCCTGCTTTCATTTCATTAACCGTTATAAGAATAGTTCGGCGCTTCCTTGGTGATCTGGATATCATGCGGATGGCTTTCTTTCAGACCTGCGCCCGTGATCCTGACGAACCTTGCTTTGTCGTGCAGTTCCTGGATGTTGGCGCATCCTGTATAGCCCATGCCGGCTCTCAGTCCGCCCATCAGCTGATAAACGGTATCGGAAAGCAGTCCCTTATAAGGTACTCTGCCTTCTACGCCTTCGGGAACTAACTTCTTGTTGCCCGACTGGAAGTAACGGTCTGCGCTGCCTCTGCCCATTGCGCCAAGGCTGCCCATGCCGCGGTATACCTTGAACTGTCTGCCCTGATAGATCTCGCTCTCTCCGGGGGATTCCTCACAGCCTGCTACGAGTGAACCGATCATGACGACACTGCCGCCTGCTGCCAGCGCTTTTACAATATCGCCCGAATACTTCACGCCGCCGTCTGCGATGACGGGAATGTTGTGTTTGGACGCTTCGCTTGCCGCATCAAAGATCGCTGTGATCTGCGGAACGCCGATTCCGGCAACGATCCTTGTAGTACAGATAGAGCCTGGGCCGATGCCGACCTTCACGCAGTCTGCGCCTGCGTCGATGAGCGCCTTTGCCGCCTCTGCGGTGGCGATGTTGCCTGCAATGAGCTGAACGTCGGGGAATGCCTTCTTGACTCTCGCTACGGAATTGATGATATTGTTATTATGTCCGTGTGCGGAATCGAGTACCAGAACGTCCACTCCTGCCTTGACCAGCTCGTCAACTCTCTCCAGCACATCCGGTGTTCCGCCGATGGCTGCGCCGCAGAGAAGTCTGCCGTTTTCATCTCTTGCGCTGTTCGGATACTGTACGGATTTTTCGATATCCTTGATGGTGATCAGACCCTTGAGCATTCCGTCCGCATCTACCAGCGGCAGCTTCTCGATCTTATGCTGCTTCAATATCTGCTGCGCTTCGAGCAGCGTTGTGCCGACAGGCGCTGTAATCAGATCCTGATTGGTCATGACATTAGCGATCTTCTGGCTGTAATCGCTTTCATCCATAAAGCGCAGGTCACGGTTGGTGATGATGCCGACCAGCTTGCCGTCTTCACAGATCGGTACGCCGGAGATCTTATACTTTGCCATCAGCTTGTTGGCGTCATATACATAATGACCGGGTGTCAAAGAAAACGGATTGACGATAACACCATTTTCGGAACGCTTCACACGGTCAACTGCGTCTGCCTGCTGTTCGATGGTCATATTCTTATGAATGATACCGATACCACCCTCACGGGCAATCGCAATTGCCATACGGGTCTCTGTGACGGTATCCATAGCGGCTGTCATCAGCGGCGTATTCAGTTTGATCTTCTTTGTCAGATAGGTGCTGACATCTACGTCCTTTGGCTGTACGTTTGATTCACCCGGAATCAGCAGTACATCGTCAAAGGTAAGTCCCTCTTTTCCGAATTTTTCGTTATAGTCTGCTGTTATCATCCTATAATCTCCTCCGTTTCCTTTCATTTTTTTAGATTATTTAGTATTACATTATACCACAAAGGAAAAAATTATAATTCCATAAAAGAAAAATAATATTTTCTGTCATGTAGATTTTCTTTCAAATTTTCAAGAAAAAAATAGTTATTTTTTGTATTGTTTCTCCAATT
>ONYV01000019.1 GCA_900322105.1 uncultured Eubacteriales bacterium
CCTCGACATACGTCAGTATGCCTTCGGAATTTCTGTACAATCTGACGAAAAATCTGACAGCGCATCTGCGGCACTATCTTTGTGCGGTATTGCCTTAAAAATAAGCACCTAAGAGAGTGAAGTCCCTTAGGTGCAAAATGTTTGATTGACGATCAAGCAAGGGCAGCCTTTGCTTTTTCTACCAGTGCAGTGAAAGCCTCTGCGTCTGCAATTGCGATCTCAGAGAGCATCTTTCTGTTCAAAGTGATGCCTGCCTTCTTCAGACCGTTCATAAAGGTAGAATAGTTGATGCCGTTTGCCTTGCAGCCGGAAGAAATACGAGTGATCCAGAGTCTTCTGAAATCTCTTTTCTTCTGCTTACGGCCGATGTATGCATAGTTGCCGCTCTTCATAACGGCTTCTTTTGCCATCTTGAAATGCTTGCTCTTAGCGCCCCAATAGCCCTTTGCCAGCTTGAGGATCTTTTTTCTTCTTTTGCGTGTTGCCAACGCACCCTTTACTCTTGCCATTTTCTATACCTCCGATAATACTAATTAGTCTTCACGTTTTTGCCGTCTTACACTTAATGATTATTTGTAAGGGATCAGCATCTTGATTGCTGCAACATTTGTCTTATCGGCAGCTACTGTCTTTCTCAGACCTCTTTTACGCTTTGTGGTCTTCTTGTTGAGGATGTGTGATTTGTTAGCGTGTGCGCGGATAACTTTACCGTTCTTAGAGAGCTTAAAACGTTTTTTTGCTCCGCTGTGTGTTTTGATCTTGGGCATACCAAGTTCCTCCTTATGTGGTTATTTATTTGACTTCGGTGCAAGGAACATAATCATGTTACGTCCCTCTAACTTTGCAGGCTTTTCGACATTGGCAAATTCCTGACAAGCATCGGCAAATTTCGTCATGATCGCTGTACCAAGCTCGGGATGTCCCATTTCTCTTCCACGGAATTTGATGGTCACTTTTACCTTATCGCCGCTCTTGATAAACTTCTGCGTATGGTTGAGCTTTGTGTTAAAATCATGCGTATCAATATTCAGCGAAAGCCTCACTTCTTTGATATCGACAATATGCTGATTTCTTCTTGCTTCCTTTTCACGCTTTGCCTGTTCAAAGCGATATTTGCCGTAGTCCATGATCTTGCATACAGGCGGCTGTGCCTGCGGCGCGATCTTTACCAAGTCCAGATTTTTCTCTGCGGCCAGCTCCAGCGCTCTTGAAGCGGGCATAATGCCGAGCTGTCCTCCCTCAGAGTCGATCACTCTGACTTCCTTATCACGAATTTCCTCATTGATCTGAAGTTCCTGCTTGCTAATCGTAAAGCACCTCCATTTTTTAGTAACAAAAAGAAAAGCACGAACCGTCACCCGACCGCACGTGCATCAACAGCATAGCGCACCCCACCCTTTTTCGCAGAGCCGCTCCACTATTGACCCGTAACAGACGATACCTTACAGGTGAAAGCCTTGACTTTACTTTGTTTTACTTGATTACTATACCATACTTTTTCTGCTTTGTCAACTGTCTCAGCAGATTTTTGTTTTTGACCGCTCTGAAATTATCCGGGGAAAATGCGGCAAAGCAATAAAGTAACGCTTCACTAATTCGTGAAATGAAAACCTTTTATCTATCAATCAACTTTTTCAAGAAAGCCTTTGCCTCATCGTGATTGATAGCAGATACGCTTTTTCTCTCAAGGATTGACTCAAGCGCTTTACCATTAAATTGAGCTACCCCTCTTGAGTTTCGTCCTGCCCAGTGATGTTGAAGATTAGTCGTATGTATAAGCCTGTCGTCAAACGCTGAAACAAGACGCGCAGTAATCTTCTTATGTTCATCTATTCCTATCAGATAAATCATGTAAACTGAATCTGAGGCAGACAGAAACTCCAATAGTTTATCGATATTGTACGCCTTAGGATTCCCATCTAAAAAGAGAACCTTTGTCTTAATATCCGTTTCCGTGACATATAACGGATATTTCTTTGAATAATCTCCGAGTTTATCCTCTGTCTTAAATGCCGGAAGCGGTGAACCGGAATGCAAGGCATCGACAATTTTATCTTTGAGTGTAGAGCCATCGTCTGTAATTAAATATTCTATCACACGTCCACGCACATTGACATTATCTATAAATGCCGCAATAGCAATTTCACCTTGAACCTTTGCAACTCTATCGTCAAGATCTCTGTTTAAGTCAATATATTCCGGAGAAGACAAAAACTGTTCTGCTCTTTCTACCGATGAAAGAATATTCTTTTCATCTGCAGAAGATATAGATATTTTAGGATTACGTCCCACAATATTGTTTGTACTTTCAACCAAACGTTCAAGATTATCTTGAAAAGACAGACCAACATGATATGCGAACAATTCTTGGAAGTTGTCAGGCTTATTCTCTATAGAGTCATAATCAGGCATAATATCGCTTCCATTGAAACTTCCGCGAATGTTATCCACTCTTAGATTCTGTGAGGAATGACTAATCTTCTTCAGAAATGTTGAATTAGCCAACATCATGTGATTAGTATCTGAAGTTACAATACAAACGATAAACGGCTTACTGTCATATTTCTGTAAAGTCGATAAGGACAAAACCGTATTTCTCATACGTTTACTTTTTGATTTGCTGAAACGTATTGCAAAATCTGACGAATAGAAAACCTTTCTGTCCTGCGTTAAATGAAATTGATCTTTGACCATAGACGACAATTCTTTTTTATCACCTATTCCATTCAAATTTTGAATATAGGCAACAAGCCTGTTAATTGCATCACGATTATACATCTCCGCTCCAATCCTGCAACGTCATTTGTGCATTGTTTGATTTTTTTTGAAGGGCAGCAGTATTTCTTTCCCAAAATACCCCGTCGGCATATCCTTGAATAGTGGTATCTGAATCAGCCATTTCAAGTCTTTTTTCTGCCCACACACAATATTGTTTGTCAATTTCAATTCCGACAAAATTACGATTAAGTTTTTTGGCTGTTACAGATGTTGACCCTGACCCCAAGAACGGATCAAATACTATATCGTTGGGATTAGAACTCGCTAAAATCAACTTAGCAAGCAGTTTTTCCGGCTTTTGTGTAGGATGATTTGTGTTTTCCGGCATCGACCAATACGGAATAGAAATGTCATCCCAGAAATTTGACGGATATGTATTCCTGAAATTCCCGTTTTCCGTTTCTTCCCAATCTTTTGGTTTTCCATCAACCTTATATGGAGCGATTACCTTGCGGCGAATTTTTACATCTTCCACATGAAACGTATACGACTTCGAGTTTGTAGCAAACCATATATCTTCCATCCCATTTTTCCAGTTACTCAAAGCACCACGACCCTTTTCTCTTTGCCATGTGATACGATTCTGTATAAAAAAATGTTTTTTTAGAACGGTTCCAATCGCTGAGCTTGATTGCCAGTCACAGCACACATAAACGGTCGCATTAGGTTTTAAAAGAGGTATTACTTTTTCGATCCAGCTTTCTGTATATTCGATATACTGATCATCTGTGGTTTTCTTGAACCTTTTACCATTGAAATCCTTATTGAGATTATAAGGTGGATCTGCAATCAATAAATCAACAAATCCGGCAGGTAGAAAGGGCATAACTTCAAAACAATCGCCCAAAATAGTTTTACCAAGAATATCAGATAACTCGACACTTTCATTTACTGTAATGCATTTTTCAAGATACTGACGACCATCTTCCACGCTTATGGCTATCGTTTTATTACGTGCAGATTTTTCATTAATCATTGTAAGTCCCCTCTATTCGAATCGTGTTATACAGCTGCATCAGCTTATCCGATCATCACATCACACATCACCTGCACTCTGTAAAGCAGTCCTCGCCGTCACAGGCGCTTTTTGGCTCATCCTGAAAATCCGCAAGAGCGGCTTTTATCATGATAGCGCATTCCAGACGCTTTTTCTCCAGCTCACAGCCTACCTTGTGAGATTTCAGGATATTGCCCTCATATTGGTAGTTGTTGGCGTTGCATCCGCCGCTGCAATAGAACTTTGCCCAGCAGTTTTTGCAGTTTTCTTTGGAATAGACATTTGCCCTTGCAAAACGCAGCTTCATATCCTGATCGAACGTTCCGTCATTCAGGTTGCCCATCTTCCACTGTTCCTCTCCGACAAACTGATGACAGGGATAGATATCTCCCTGCGGCGTTACAGCGACATATTCGTTGCCGCAGCCACAGCCGCGCAGACGTTTGATCGCACAGGGACCCTGATCAAGGTCGATCATGAAATGGAAGAAGTTAAAATACTCTCCGCGCTTTCTCATGTCAATGAGGGTCTTTGCAAGACGTTCATATTCGTTAAAGACCATTGGCAGGTCATTTTCTTTGATCGAATAATCGAGCTTCGGGTCAGACACCACAGGCTCAATGGAAAGCTGCTCAAAACCAAGCTCCTTCATATGCAGCACATCGGCGGTAAAGTCTTTGCTGAAAGTCGTAAACGTACCTCGGATGTAATAATCCTTGTCACCCCTCCGAGAAACCAATTTCTGATATTTCGGCACGATGATATCATAGCATCCCTTGCCGTTGGGCGTGACGCGCAGCTTGTCGTTGACTTCCTTTCTGCCGTCCAGTGACAGCACACAATTGTGCATTTCACGGTTGATGAAGTCGATCTTTTCATCATCCAGCAGCAAGCCGTTGGTGGTGATGGTAAAGCGGAAGTTTTTGTTGTGCTGTTTTTCAATGCTTCTGGCATATTCCACCGTTTGTTTGACGACATCAAAGTTCATCAGCGGTTCGCCGCCGAAAAAGTCTACTTCAAGATTGTGTCTTGTTCCCGAATTGGCGATGATAAAATCGATCGCTTTTTTGGCGGTATTGAGAGACATCAGGCATCTTCCCTGACCGAAATCTCCCTTTGCCGCAAAGCAGTATTCACACCGCAGGTTACAGTCATGAGAGATGTTGATGCACATAGACTTGATCGGCGCTTTCGTCATCAGATCGGCAAACTGCTCGTAATCATCAGGCGAAAAGAGCTGACCCATATCATACAGTTCATACAGAGCCTCATACGCTTCTGTCAGGTCGTTTCTATCATATTTGTCAGAAAGCGCCGCATACATTTCCTCGGGCGGATCTTCTGTCATATTTTCACTGCAAAATTCCAGTACGTCATAGGTGATATCATCCAGCACATGAACTGCGCCGCTGTGTACATCAAGGCATATATTGTATCCGTTCAGTTTATACTTATGTATCATTTTCATTCTCCTTGTCTGCAATATAAAAGGCGGACTTAAGGCTCCCTCGCACAAAGACCGCCTAACGGCTTAGCGCCACAGCCGCTTGCATATTTTTCGTCATCTTGCATAAAACCCCTTGAAACACGTCAGTATTCCTGCGAAATTTTGATGCAATTTGACAAAAAACTCTACGGCGCATCTGCGGCACTATCTTTGTGCGGTATTGCCTTAACATCCGCCCTTTACATGGTTTCCTTTTGGTGCAAAAATTACTTCTCACACTTCTGGTTTGCAACTGTGCAAGAAGTCTTGCAGGCAGACTGGCAGGATGCCTGACATTCGCCGCATCCGCCCTTAACAGCAGATTCCTTGAGGTTAGCGCTGTTCAGCGTCTTGATGTGTTTGGTTGCCTTCATTCTAAATCACCCTTTCCAAAAAGCCGTTCCGTGCGTCCATTCCGTCCGCACATCACAGCCCTCTTTAATATCCCTATCATACCACACTTTCCCCCCAATTTCAACCCCCAGGCGGCAAGCTGCCGCCCCCCTGTGGGGAATCAGCGCAGAGCCTGCGGCGGCAAGCTGCCGCCCCCCTGTGGGGAATCATTGGTGTTCTCTCTTCGCACCGCCATATTGCGGAATAGAATGTTCAACTCAAACGGACAAACAGCGAATCGGGAGCGCAGGCTCTGCGCCGCTATTTTTTTTTGCGTTTGTTTACGCCTGCGATGCCGCCGAGGGAACCTGCAGTGGCGGCGAGCAGAAAACGCAGCAACGAGCCTGTGCCGATCACACCACCGGAGAGGATACCCGTCAACAGCATGATGAGGAACAGCAACGTGCCGCTCACAGCGCCAAGCAAAAGACCATTTTGTTTGCTGACCCTTGCGCCCGAATAACCGCCCAAAAAAGCGCCGATACACGAGATCACCATCACAATGGGCGCAACTGCTCCGTAAGGTACAGTCTCCATTTTAATGACCGCACCAACACATACCATCGTCAGCAAAAATAACGCTGCCGCACCGACAACGGTACCTATGATAAGACCTTTTATCATCACCGACAGATCAAACGATTTCTTGCTGCCTTCTGTCTTCATTCAAAGCGCACCTCTTTCTGATAAACTCAAGGCAATACTACACAAAGATAAGAATACGGATATGATGACAAGACACAAGACTTTTTTGTGCGGCGCTGCCCCGGACGTTCCCGAATGACTTATACCGCATTTTATGCAGTGCGCTCAGAAAACAGAACAAAGCCCTGTCCGCTTTCAGACAGGGCTTATCGATCGCCAAAGCTCTTTTTCGGTACAAAGGAGAATTACTCGTCTTTTTCCTTGTTTGCCTTAGCAGCATCTTCAGCGTCTTGTTCTTTCTTGTCGTCTTTTTTCGCCGGTTTTTTCTCTTCCTTCTTCGGCTGCTTTTCGGGGGTATCCACAGAAGCGACCGCCCATTTCTTGAAACGCATTCTTGTCTTATCACTGCCTGTTTCGATGATAACGGTCTCATCATCATCTCTGACAGCGATCACTCTGCCGACAATGCCGCCGATGGTGGTGATGTCGTCGCCGATCTCAATGCTGTTTCTGAGTTCCTCTTCTGCCTTCTGTCTTTTTTTCTGAGGACGGATGAACAGAAAATACGCTGCGCCGATCACAACGACCCAGATGCCGATGGTAATGACCCACTGCCACGGATTAGGAGCGGCGGCTGCATTCTGAGTTGCCTGAGAAGCCTGCGCAGCGGCAGCAGGCGCAGCAGCTGAAGCGTCAAAAAAACTAAAATTCATACTTTTCTCTCCTCTTGCAAAATAATAGAAATATTATATCAGTTTTTTCAACTGCTTGCAAGAGTCATAATGAATAGATAAGAGCGCATTTATACTGATTATTTATATCAATTGCATGACGTGATTTATTTTATTCATCACAAAAAACAGCAGCAGATACTTCTGCCGCTGTCATCATGTTCACTATTCTGTCTGACACACAAAGCAAAGCAACATGATATCAGATACGTTTATCGAGGATCTCACGATAGTGACGGTAAAACTCTTCGTAAGTACCGTTATCCAGAGCCTCACGGATCTTCATCAGAAGAGTGTTGTAGAACCATACGTTATGCATGACGCAAAGACGCATCGCAAGCATTTCTCCGCTCTTGAACAGATGGCGGACATATGCTCTTGTAAAATTGCGGCACACAGGACAGTCACACACAGGGTCGATCGGTTCCTGATCGAGAGAATATTTTTCATTCATCATGTTCCGTCTGCCGCTCCACGTAAAGACATTGGCATGACGCGCGTTTCGTGTGGGCATCACACAGTCAAACATATCTATCCCCCGATAAACAGCCTCCAGAATATTCACAGGAGTTCCAACACCCATCAGATAGCGTGGTTTATCCTGCGGCAGATGTTCTTCGAGTATATCGAGGATATGATACATTTCTTCAGCAGTTTCGCCAACCGCAAGACCGCCCACCGCATAGCCGTCCAGATCGAGTTCACGGATACGCTTCATATGTTCGATACGCAGATCGTCAAAGGTTGCTCCCTGATTGATGCCAAAAAGCATCTGTTTGGGGTTGATGGTCGTTTCCATGCGGTTGAGTTCCTGCATTTTGTTCTTACAGCGGCACAACCAGCGATAGGTTCTGTCGCAGGAATGTTTGGTATAGGTGTATTCCGCAGGATTCTCGATACATTCATCAAACGCCATAGCGATGGTCGAGCCGAGGTTAGACTGTATCGTCATGCTTTCCTCAGGACCCATAAAAATACGGTGTCCGTCAATGTGAGAAGCGAAGGTAACGCCTTCCTCTTTGATATTGCGCAGCTTTGCTAAAGAGAATACCTGAAAACCGCCGCTGTCGGTAAGGATCGGTCCATCCCAGCGTGTGAACTGATGCAAACCGCCGAGCTTGCGAACGTTTTCATCTCCGGGCCGCAGATGCAGATGATAGGTATTGCAAAGCTGCACCTGACAGCGAAGTTCTTTCAGGTCAAGGGCAGACACAGCGCCCTTGATCGCACCGCAGGTGGCGACATTCATAAAAGCAGGGGTCATGATCGTGCCGTGAGGAGTGCTGATCTCTCCGCGGCGCGCTCTTCCGCTTGTTTTCAGTAATTTATACATTCCCGATTACTTTTCCTCTGTCTCTGTTTTTTCTGCGTTCTGTGCCTGCTGTCTTGCTCTTTCTACCTCAGCTTCAAAATCAGCGCGCTGTTTTGCGCCCATGCGTCTTCTTTCCTCTTCGGTAGTGAACTTGAGGGCATTGTCGTTGGCATCCACTAAAGCAGTCATCTGATTACCGCTGAACACTGCCACTGTGCCGACAGGCATTTCCAGCACTCTCATAGCGTCCATGCGATACTGCAGCAGCTGATAAGTCGGAACCATCTCGAAATCAGACAGCGGACGGTTCTCCTCGTCAGGATCATCCAGCAGACCGAAGTACCATCCCGAATCGCCGTTTTTGGCAGCTTCCTTGCGGTGCATATAGACATTTTCCGCATTGATTGCTTCTTTCAGCACCATAATGGTATCTCGGCAGTTGCAAGCCTCAGGTCTGGATTTAGAAACCTGAACACACTCATGCTGCATATTCTGGACAACCAAAGCAAGGGTACAGTTATCGGTTCTGTCTCTTTCGGGGTTCTTATTGAAATCCATTGTCTGAACCAGCCAGAATTTTTCGCCCTTATCGTCATACTGTTCTGTCAGGAAGAAGAACGACCAGCCAAAGCACAGTACAAACTTATTGTTAAAGATATTCGTTTTATAGCTGACCTGCGTGATGACATTCATCAAAGCGCCTGCCGCATTTTTCAGCGGAAGATCGGAATATAATCTGACGGTCTGCTCTCTGATTTTCGCTTCAAAAGTGATCATATGAACAAGTCCTTTCCTACTTGAATTTTCAATACATAATAAAAATATTTTACATCAATTTGTTTTTCTTGTCAATCTATATATTTTCTGCCGCAAAGGTTTGCAGTCTATCACGCCGAAAGGGGTTCAGTTGTACCGGTATCGTCAGAGCTGAGCATTTTATAGATATCTTCATAAGTCACAGCACAGGAAAGATAATAGACCATGAGCGGCAGACACAAAACGATCATCACAATGCCGCCGCCAAGATAGCCGTCTGCGATCATAAGCACCAAAGACATAAACAATACACCGCCAACATTCAGAAGTTCTGCGCAGGCGCCGATCCTGATCCAGCCCGGAGAGCATACTTTTCCCTCGACCACACGTTTGCGGATCGTTCTGAGCGCAAATGCACGCGGTATGGAAGCAACCGTCAGACAAAGCAGCATACAAAGCTCGCCTGCCAGCATCTGCGCAGGAAATCCTGTTGAAAGGATAAAATGACTGACAAAGTACGGATCCGTCAAAAGAGCAGTCACCCACATCATCAGAAACAGCAGCGTCCAGACGACCTTTGCAAGTCCGGCATAGTACAGATATTTCAGCCCGTCCGCCATTTTCTGCGCATTCAAAGACCGCCTGCTTTTCAGCAGGATGCCGTATGCTTTTCTCTGCACAAGCATCGTCCCTAACAAAACAGCATAAGGGAGCAGCGCTGTCAAAGCAGTGACGTTCCAAAAAGGAATATTCATGACCAGTTCAATGCCGTTCAGCGTCAGCAAAAGAATGGTGTAGCAGCAAGTCAGAAAAGCAATGACTCTGCCAAGCACACAGACGATCGCATAATGATCGTTTGACAGCAAACGTTTCCAGTTTCCCATTTGTTCCATAGCTTACCCCCTTCTGTTCATCGCAGTATTTCTATGAAGAAACGGTCAGATTTATTTTATCATATTTCACATCAAATAGATAGTTCTTTTGCTATATTTTGTATATTTTTACAATTTGCTATCAATTTTTTTAGTAACAAATACAACGCCCTTCTGTCACAAAAGTACAAACAGAAGGGCGGATCGGTTATTTTTGCTGTTGGTCGTTACGTTTTTTCTTGGCTTCCTCACGCCTTTGAATGGCTTCGGCAACAAGACCGTTTTCTTTGGCAAACTTAATATAACTGATAAAGAATCCTGCTGAAACAAGATGATACAGAATGATCGGGATAAAAAGCACACGCATTACGATACCTGCGGGCTGAGCGGTAGGAAATGCGCAAAGGATATAGGTCAGCACACCGCTTTCAATAATATAAAACAGCTCCAGCAGGAAAAACGGCAAGAAATTGCCTGCATCCTTAACGATATGCGCCTCGATCGAGCGGCAGGACATCAGCTTAAAAATTGCACAGGCAAAAGAAATCAATCCGAAAATTTCCCATG
>ONYV01000074.1 GCA_900322105.1 uncultured Eubacteriales bacterium
CCCGAACGTGAGAACACCGCCTCCGACATCTTCAAAAGCTCAGGTTCGACATACCCTTTGTCAAGACTCTGCCTGCACGCCGCAACCGCCGCCGCTACATACTCGGGACGCTTCATCCTGCCTTCGATCTTCGCACTCTCCACACCAAGCGCTTCCAGTTCTTTCAGGTACGGCAAAAGAGAATTATCTTTCAGGCTCAGATCATACCCGACACCGCCGCCTGCGGAAAACGGCAGACGGCACGGCTGTGCGCAAGCGCCCCGATTGCCGCTTCTGCCGCCAAGCATAGCGCTGAAATAGCATTGTCCCGAAACACACATACATAGCGCTCCGTGTACAAATACCTCTAACTCGATCGGACAAGCCTTGTGTATCTCAATAATCTCCTCACGGCTCAGTTCTCTTGAAAGCACTACACGCTTGATGCCGTTTCGATACAGCAGTTCAGCTCCTTTCGGCGTATGCACCGACATCTGTGTAGACGCATGGATCCTCATCTCCGGCGCAGTCTGACGCACCATCGAGATCAGTCCGATATCCTGCATAATGAGCGCATCCACAGGCACACTGCAGGCATACTCGATCAGCTCCATCGCCTCTTTCAGTTCCTCATCCCTTACCAGTGTATTACACGCAAGATAGACCTTGACCCCTCTTGCATGACAATACTCTGTCGCTTTTACCAGTTCATCTCTGTCAAAGTTTTTGGCGGACGCTCTTGCGCTGAGACGATTCATTCCCAGATACACCGCATCCGCACCCGTTCTCACCGCAGGCTCGATCGTATCCAGCCCTCCTGCGGGCGCTAATATCTCCATTTTACTCACAGAGGAAACCATTTTCGGTTCTCCCCTGAACCCCCTTTCTGAACTCCTGATGATTGTCTGAATCCATTCCATCAATTTTTTACTCATATCATTATATAATGATTACACAAACTTGACAAGAGGAAAACCAACACAGACACAAAAATAGGACAAGCCCTTTAGAGCCTGTCCTATCCATCATTATCGGAAGAAACTTTTCGCAAAAGTCCCATATGACCCTTTTAACTGCGGCACAATGCCGATATCGCAACACTAAACTATCAATACCAATCAGTCAAAGCGAAAACAACGTTTTCGGGGGTTCAGGGGGGACTTTTTCGCAAAAGTCCCCCCTGGTTAGTCGGGGAAGTAGCGTTTAAGGAGGCCTGCGAAGCCTGCGCCGTGACGTGCCTCGTCTTTTGCCATTTCATGGACGGTGTCATGGATGGCGTCAAGGTTCTGAGCCTTTGCTTTCTTTGCAAGCTCGAACTTGCCTGCGCAAGCGCCTGTTTCAGCGTCTACACGCATCTGCAGATTCTTTTTGGTGTCGGCATACAGAACTTCACCGACCAGCTCGGCAAACTTGGCAGCGTGTTCAGCTTCTTCAAAAGCATACTTTGTGAAAGCAGCAGCGATCTCGGGATAGCCCTCTCTGTCAGCCTGTCTTGCCATTGCAAGATACATTCCGACTTCACTGCATTCACCGTTGAAATTGCTTACCAGTTCCTTATAGATCTCAGGGTCAACACCCTTTGCAACGCCTACTTCATGCACGGTCGCATAGCTTCCCTCAGACGCCATCTCCTTGAACTTATCCTTCGGTGCTTTGCAGATCGGGCACTGCTCGGGAGCTTCTGCACCCTCATAAACGTATCCGCATACTGAACAGACAAACTTTTTCATGTTGATCATCCTCCGTTTTTTAATAAATTTTTATATATCACTTATCACCGGTGTTTCCGGGATATTGACATTCCTTTTCGAGCGCACGGCAGTTTTTGCACAGTCCATAAAATATCACGCTGTGTCCACGCACCTTTGCACCGTACTCCCTCTCGATCAACCCATAGGCAGCCATATCCTGCTCCGAGACGCCCTCTAACACGTCCTGTATCGAAAAGCACCCCTCACAGACAAAATGCGAATGCTGCGACAGATCATGATCGAACCGTTCCTGTCCGTTAAACACGCCGAGCGACTTGACCACGCCGTTCTGCTTGAAAACAGCAAGATTGCGATACACCGTCCCCAGACTCAAATCGGGAAAATTCGGCTTGAGCTGTTCATACAGCCATTCCGCCGAAGGGTGTATGGAAGTATCCGATATTGCTTTGTAGATCGCTTCACGCTTTGCGCTGAAATTTCGCTTCACCTGCATGTTGATCATCCCTAAAACAATAACAATTCTTATTTCTCTATCAATATACCATAATTTTTTCTGCTTGTAAATACATTTAATATATTTAACTTGCATATTTTTTTCGTATTTATTTTATATCACATACAAAAGATTACCGCCCGATTTTCCTCTTTATCATCTTTCGTTCCGATCACTCATGCGATAAATTCACCCGACACATACCCTCTGACACCGTTATACTGCGTCAGATACCATCCGTTTGTGCTTTCAAGCAAGGGTATCTTCACACCGTTCGGAATCTTTCCGCGGATATTGGAATTGACCGTTGGTTCTGCGCGGATATTCAGATTACCGCCTTGTGTGCGAACCGTTCCGAAAGCGCCGTTATCGGGCGATATGATCTCTACTCCCAAAAAGTCACCGATCGAAAACGCTAAGTTTTCCGCTATGATACCGATGCTGTCCCTGATCCACTGCGCATCCTCTGCGTTGTCGTGATAGGCGACTTCAATCAGGATCGCAGGCGCTTTGGTACGGATGATCTCGCCGAGAGATGTTGTGGGAACGGTTCTCACCAGATCAGGGATCGGATAGATCTCTTTCAAACCGTTTGCAAAAATATCCGCCGCTCTTTGCCCCTGTGTACTCTGCGGATAGTAATATACCTGTGACCCTCTCACCTTGCCGCTGTTTTGTGCGCCTGCTGCGTTGGAATGCAGTGCTAAGTGCAGGTCGTAGCTTCCTTCATTAGACAGCCGCACCGCATCCGTAAAAGGCTTGTTCGGGTCGTTGCGGCGATAGCTGATGCCGCTCGACACCAGATACGGTATCAGCGCATCTGTCAGGATATTCATATAATACTCTTCGTTGCCGCCGTCCACATAGGGATTGAATTCCTGCGCAGACGGACTCAAAAATACAGTTGCCATCAAACCACTCCTTCATTATGACCATCGACTGACATTTGCTTCTCAAACCACTTCCCTGAACCGATCATTTCCGTTTCTTGACACATCCTCAAATATCATTCATTTCACGTTCCCATCTGTCAAAAAACTCCTGCGCTGAAATGCCATTCGGGCGTAGGTATCGGTGGAGTGCGTACAGATCGTCAGGCGACTTCAGCACATTGATCTTTTCTTCACAATCCATCATCGCCCGAAATCCCAGTTCTTTGACTACACGCAGCGTTTCTTCGCTCTTTGCGCCAAACGGACAGGTAAAGCAAATAGGCGTAACACCCGCCCCCTTGTGTATCGCACGATTGGCTTCCTGTAAATCTTTTATCAGCATTTCCCGATACTCTTCGGCATCCTCTCCCTTTTTCGGCGCAGCGCCTTGTCTGCCTTTGTCGGTATGGTGCAGGTCAAAGGAATGATTTTGCAGCTCAACAAGCCCCGAATGCGCCATCTCCGCCAACTCTTTCCAACTGCACTGTGAATACAGCACGCTGCGGTTCTGTGCTTGTTCAGGGGTTTCTGCTTTGTCGGCTTCGATACCGATCGGCGACAGCACTGCCCTGCATTGGTATTTTTTCAGCAAGGGATAAGCAAGGGCATAGTTGTTGTAATAGCCGTCATCAAACGTCAGCATCACTGCCTTTTCAGGCAGCGGCGTGCCGCAGTCAAAGTATTGCACCAGATCGTCTACCGTGACGGTCTGATAACCGTTTTCCGTCAGATATTTCAGATCATCCTCAAAGTATTTGACATCTATCATATATTGATTTTGTCCCTGCTCCCGATCCAGCACACCATGATACATGATGACAGGAAGCCTGACCGCTTCATATTCCTTTCCGACCGCCGCATTTTCCGTTTCTGAAGCGCCGAAAAGACATGTGACGATCATCAGTACCGCTGCCAACACCGCCGCCGCTGTAACGATCCGTTTTTTGTTCACCCTTACCGCAAAAACAAACAAAACGCTCCCTCATTTCCTGCTGTATTCTACAAAGCGCCGCATGACTTTTTCAAAAATCACACAAAAACAATTGCTTATTGTACCGAATTATGTTATAATAGTACATATTTCATCATTCATGATACAGGTGAAAATTTATGAAACAGAAACACACTCCCAAAACGGATAAACGAAACAGTCTCACTTCTTTTTTTGTCAGCACACCTGCCTATAATGACGACAAAGATTATGCCGCCTATGCTTCTTTGACTGCGCCGCTGAATATGATCTTTCTGATCTGTCTGGTGTTGCATACCGGTTATCTGATCTTATTTTCTCTGCTGAGTATTCCGATCATGCTGCTGTTCAATTCTGTCGGCGTAGTCTTTTATGCGACAGTCGTGATCCTGCTGAAATACTTCAAGGGTTCATGGCTGCCCTGCACTCTGCTGACCATCGGAGAATTATTTCTGCACCAGATCTGCAGTGTGGCACTGTTCGGACTTGCGCCCGGTTTTCAGTATTGGATGATACCGCTGATGTTTCTTTCTGTTTTCATCACGAAGAAGAACAGATTTGTTTCCTTCCTGCGCAAAGCCATTACACTGCTCGCTGCAATTTCATTTATATTCCTGCTGGTTTATTTTAATGACTACATTCCGCCCTATGTTTTGCCGCACGAGATCAATTTAGGGCTGTTAGTCGTCAACTGCGTCACCTGTTTGTTGGCAACGGCGGTTTATTCAAGCAGGATCGTCAGTTTCATCGACAGCAAGCGAAACGAGCTGAACCTGAGCGTTGACCAGAAATCCGCCACAATCGAGCAGATGCAGAACAAGATCATCATCAGCTTTGCAAATATCATTGAAGCGAGGGATGGCAACACAGGAAAACACGTTTTGCGTACCAGCGAATATGTACAGGCGCTGGTATTTGAGCTGGTGCGCCGGGGCGATTACAGCGACACGCTGGACAACCGATACGTCCAGAACACGATCCTCTCCGCCCCACTGCACGACATTGGAAAGATCACGATTCCGGACGCGATTTTGTTAAAGCCCGGAAGACTGACGGAAGAAGAATTCAATGCCATTAAAAACCACACCATCAACGGAAAACAGCTGATCGAAGAAGCGATGGCAGACATTGAAAACGAAGATTTTCTGAATATCGCAAAAGACGTAGCGCTGTATCATCACGAATGCTGGGACGGTTCGGGCTATCCATACGGGCTAAAGGGCAATGACATACCCCTCTGCGCCCGCATCATGACGATCGCAGATGTTTTTGACGCCTTAGCCGCCAAGCGTGTTTACAAAGCGGCAATGCCAATCGAGGAAGTATTTGACATGATCCGTTCCATGCGCGGAAAAAAATTTGACCCCATTGTCGCAGACGCTTTCCTCTCCATCCAACCCGAGATCACCAACATAGCCCAATCCAACGCCGATTAACACAGAGACTGTACTCTCCATGTCCGTTTATCCTATACGTAAGGGTGGTGAAACAACTATGACAAGCGCCAAAACTGCGAAGCCTCTTTATGACAAAATGCATGACCTATTTTCCGGAAAAGCCATGCTGCTTTTAAGATGTGCTAATTTAGCATATATCATTCTGATCTGGACAGCATTTCTCATATTCATCATCATCGAACATAAAACTCCTTCACAAGGTATGGGTGATCTGAATTTTATACTTTTTTATTTATTTTATATTGCTGTAGGAATAGCTGCCACTGTTTTTCTTGCTTTACGTTTTTTTGTATACGGAAAACTCAGCACCCATGCAAAGCTCCGCACCGTCAGCCAAATCAGCAAAGCAAAAAGCCGTGGATGTATAATATCCGCAATTGTCCTTGAACTGCTAACACTGATTCCGATGCTCATTCACGCAATCAGAAGAATTGACGAGCTGTCCCGTTATCATCACACCTTGTTCGGGATACTTTCTGACCCTGAGGTTTTGTGTGCTTTATTGCTCTGCGGTACTGTAATAAGATCTGTGCTGCACATTATTCTCTATATGCATTTTTTCAGATTATCCGCTTTCGGCAATACTGAAACAAGGCAAAGCATTATTCCTTCTGTACTGCTGGTAATTTTGACGATAACACATATTCTTTCGCCGCTTCTGCTAATCAAAAACAGCAGCAAAGATGTTTTTATAATTTTGCCTTATT
>ONYV01000057.1 GCA_900322105.1 uncultured Eubacteriales bacterium
TTAACACTGTACGAATAAAATAACATTGAAAAGCAGGTAGCTATTTTCGGGACGTAGAGGCCGCAGGTTCAAATCCTGTCACCTCGACCAGAAACGCCCCTCGCTGATGTGAGGGGCTCAAATAATATAGAACAGAGAATAAATGATTCATTAGAAATAGTCCGACGGGCATTTCTATATTATATTGTTTATTCTTTTTTTATTAAATTTTATTAAAAACAGGACTGTCTTGCAGCAAATGCGCAGGCAGTTCTTTTTTTGCGGCGGTGAATCGCTTGCAGAGAGTTAGTGAATGTGCTATAATAGACTTCCCCGGAAACTTCCGAAGCACCGTTTTACTTGTCTCTTCTGCGTAATACGGCACTTCTGTGGTTTTCGAGGAAGCCGAATAAAGCGGCAGTATATGACGAGGAGGCAGAGAACATGAAAAAAACAAAGCGCAGGCTGAAACCGCGCCATATTTTTTGTATTGTATCGGTTCTGACAGTATTGATCGTATATTTTATATTTCTGTGCAATTATAGCAGAGTATATACCTTTTCTTTTTGGCTGACCGGCAAGACGGATCTCAGCACAGTAGAAGTGACTGTTTCAGACGAAAGCAAAGTGAAAGTCAATAAGATCTACACAGGCAAGTTCAAGGGCAACATTGATGCATTGTTTATTGATATCGAAAGCATCAGCCCGGGGCATGTCAGACTATCCGCGTCGTATACAGATATTTATCAGATATCCTATGATCCGCATGGCGAGAAAGATCGGGTGGAATATGAATACTATCCGCAAACAATGGAAGTAGATCTTCATGTCACGCCTTTTGGAATGATCTATAATGAAACACATGATATTTTTAGGGGTATCTGGACGGTCAACCTGCTTGGATGTGTACTGACGCTGATCGTGATCATTACGCTGGCACTGTCCTTTCGGGAAAAACAAAAAAACGGCGATTTCACATACTCCATGGTCATCATCGGAGGCGTTGTTTTTTTTCTGACGGTAACGCTCCTCCTTTCTTTGTACCAGATCATCATCGGCTGGGACTTGAGGGATATCAATACCTTCAAATCACAGCTATATACACTCAGCCAGATCGGAACGAGTTTTATGCAGGCGACGGAAATTCCCTTGCTGCTGTTTTGTCTGGCACTCAGCATCAGTAATATACAGCTTGTACGTCATGAAGGCTTTCGTCCGCAGAATCTTCTGGGCGTGCTGCTGGGATTCTTTGTGATCGCTGCTATGGCAGTCGTTCACTTTGTGGATCTGAACCTCTCTTGGTTTGATGTAAGTATGTATGACGTGCTGACAATCATCAACATGGCGATCTCGTTTGTCGTCGGTTATATGGAATCTCTGCTGGTTTCGACGATCGTTTGCGCAGTTGCTTCGACAAAATACAAAATACAGCATCCGCTGGACTACCTCATTATTCTTGGCTGCGCTATCCGAAAGGACGGAACACCAACGCCGATTTTGCAGGGAAGAATCGACCGTGCGCTTGCTTTTGACAGAGAGCAGGCGGAAAAATGGGATCATCATGCAAAGTTTGTTCCCTCAGGCGGTCAGGGAAGCGATGAAGTGATCAGCGAAGCAGAAAGCATGAAACGCTATCTGATGGAGCAGGGAATCCCCGAAGAACGTATTTTGAAGGAAGACAGATCTGTCAACACATACCAGAATATGGCGTTTTCCAAAAAGGTGATCCAAAAGGATGCAGGCAGACTGTCCGAGAAAACGATCGGTTTTTCTACCACAAATTACCATGTGTTTCGGGGGTATACACTGGCGCAGAGAGTTGGTATGAAGGTACGGGGGTTGTCTGCCAAAACAAAACTGTATTTCTTTCCGAATGCTTTTTTGCGAGAGTTTATCGGGCTGTTGTTTGAAAAGAAATGGATCCATTTGATCGCGTTACTCATCGTTATTGTCTTCTTTACGTCACTTTATCTGATCCTGACTTTCTGACGCTTTGATTGGCTCAGTCATCCGTGACTTCATAACTTCTGCGCGATCCGCTCAAAACCGATAATGTACTTTTTGGCGTGACTGACTGAAAAAACCTGTTTTCTGCTCTGACATCGGAACAGAAAACAGGTTTTCATGTTTTTACCAAAATCGTTGGTTTTATTCCTCCGCAAAACGGATGTATTCGGGATAGGGCATATTGTCTGCGGCATAGGGTATCATGTTTACGTTGTCGATAAAATGATCGTTATTTCTCTGCATATATTCTCTGCTCCTGTTGAACCATGTCCACTCATCAACGGGTTCGCCATCGTCCCATGTACAGTCGAATTCATACCATTTTCCATCCAGACAGATCAGATTCCATTCATGGTCACCGCCTGAAACGTCCCGTACATTCAGCCCTGCCAGATTCATCAGATATTTTGCAGTCTGCGCATAGTGTCTGCATACGCCTCTGTTGTTGATGATGCCATAATAAATGATCGGCTGACCTGGCTCTTCCGGTTCGCTGTAATCGTCATATTCCATAAAATCCTCGATATACTCCGCCAGTCTGATCTGCTTTTCCAGATCGGACATATCCTCTGTGATCGTCTTGCTGACAATCTCCTTTGCCTTGTTTTCAATGGCAAGGTAATTCTTGATATCATACATCAGCGCCTTTGTCAGCGTTTCGTTGTCCTCGATCGTTTCCCAATCGCTGATACAGCTGTTGTCGATACACAGGCGTTTGAGCGTGTGATTGTCTTTCAAGGGTGCAATACTCTTGATGTAGTTTTCGACCAGCGTCAGTTCTTCAAGATTCTCAATACGGGCAAGCGGAGCAATATCCGTAATGAGAGAATCGTTGATGCTGATGTTTTTCAGCTTTTTGCAGGCGCTCAGGTCAGGAAGAGTCGTGAGCTGTGAAGCATTGTAAAAGTCAATGCTTTCGAGTTCTGTCAGCTTTGACAGAGGCGAAAGATCTGAAATATAGCTGTCTGATATGGCAACGGTTTTCAAATTAACAAAATACTCAATACCGTCCAGTGACACAACAGGGTTATTGTACGCATGATATGTAAGCTTGGTGATTTTTTTGCAGTCCTCAGCAGTCAGTTCGGCGTCCTGCGGCAGGTTAAGTTCACTGCGTGCCATTTCTGCAAGACCTGCATCCATTTTCCCATCAGGCGATTTTTCGTCATGCTTCAGCGCAGGTATCCCGGGCGCTTCTGCATTCATCGGCTGATAGAGATAAGTGCCGTTTCGCTTGTCGCCCTGATCGGAATCGCTGAAATATACGTTCATGCTTTGCGGATCGGTAAATTCCAACGAAACGGTTTCGTTTTTGCCGCTTAGTACAAAATGCGTCTGATCGGCGTTTTTGTCAAAGGGCGCTTCCGCCGTCATCAGATAAATGGAATTCCGGACCGTGAACGGTTCTGCTATAACCCTGAGGCGCAGCAATCGGAAATAAAGCCTATCGTCTGTACAGTAAACCTCAGCCTCGTAACCTATTTGCGGACTTTCGTTATCCTTATCAAGATCCATCAGATAATACAGACCGCTGCTGATCTTACTTTCGCGTGGTTCGTCTGATTCCTTTGGTTCTGTTACAGAGTTTTCTTTCACGCTGCTTTCCGCTGAAGAGGGTTCTTCTTTGGCTGATTCATCTTTGCTGCTTTCTGATGTGGAAGTGTCTTTTCGGCTGTTTTGACTGTCGGATGATTCATCATGAGCATTGCTGCTTTGGGACGCTCCGTTTACGGTCGATGATTCTTTGCTGCTTTCGTCTGAAACGCTGTTTTCGGGTGTGGATGATGTTGCAGAATTTTGACTTTGAGAGCAGGCGCTCAGCATCAGCGCACACAGCAGACCGATCAGACTACCAGTCATGATTTTTCTGAAATTTCTCATGTTGCATTCTCCTTTTGATGATCTCTGCATAGTATTGTAGCACAAAACGCAGTAAGATTCCATTTCTACAATAGATAAAAACGAGCCGTTCAATGGTTGTGATTTATTATAATTTACTATTCTGCCGGTTTTGTTTCGCATATCAATGCTTTTTGATCGATGTCTTTCTTGACGTCAGAAGAGAAGATGAGTACAATAAGGATAAGAAATATGGGCAGCAGAGTTTGTCCCGATGAAATGAGGCTTAATAATGAAAACAATAAGAATACTCTTTGCTTCTGTCTTGCTGACATTGGTGCTGAATGCCTGCACGATTCAGGGATCCTTACCGTCCGAATCGGACAAGGCAGACAGCAGCGTTTCAGATACTTCTGTTTCAGATCAAAAGGAGCATTCCGACACAAAGTCAAACGAAGAGATCGCTGACCTCCCGCTGCTCAAAAAGCTGGACTGTATCGGAACGGATGCGATGATAGATGCGGTCGCAGAAGCGGATGACTATGTGATAGCGGTGCTTGTGAGGAACAATACAGTCGAAAACAATGTTCTGACGGTCGGATATACCGTCATGATGGTGGATATTGCAAAGGATGAGATCGTCAGCAGATTTGACGCAGGGGACAACGATCAGCTTTTAGGCGTGAGCAGAGAAGAAAATGCGATCCTTTTGGATTCCGAAAAAGAGCTTGTCAGTCTGTATCGTCAGGATGGTACGATCCTGCGTCAGTTTCCTGTGGATTCTGCTGTCCTGCAGTACCGCAGAGAAGACGACTGTCTTTATACGCTGAGCGGAACGATCATACGGTACGATCTGAACGGCAGCGGTAAAACGCTTGTAAAAATGGCATCGGACAACGTACTGTCCGATATTGATACAAAGACAAACACGGGGATCCTTTCTGTTGGCAGTGTGCTCGATACATCCCCTGATCTGTTTGAACCTGTTTTGTATTCATTTTCGGATGGTCAGGTACAAAGGCTGATGCAGTTAGATGTATTTTCAGAGTATTATTTTTGTGACGAAGGGCTTGCTGCCGTCCGACAGGCAAATGATTATACGGACTATCCTGAAAGTCAGCTGTATCTTTATCCGACATCACAGCAGCCGAGGGCTTATGATACAGGCGGACAGTATCGTCTGAAACAAATGACCCGTTCGGGATTGTTTATCGGTACACTGCCGTCTTACGCAGAAAAGAATACAGCGTGTCCTGTGATCCTGATCGATGCGCGGAATGCTTCCTTTGCCAATATTTCAGAGCTCGGAGAAAAAGATATTGACAGCGTGAAGTATTTAAGCGAAAGCGGATTGATCGCGCTGACGGTCGATGAAGGGATGAATGCTTTACGCTCGCTTTACCTGATCAATCCCGAAAAGGCTGATTTTTCACAGAAACTGAAAGCGTCCGAACCGGAAAAGAGATCGCAGCAGCCGCAGTATTCCTGCGGAGATCATCTGAAAGCGCAGAGAGAAAAAGCAGATGCATTAGAAGAACGTTTCAGTGTAGAGATCCTCATCGGCAACGAGATCAAAAACGCTGTGATAGGATCGGATTATGATAATATTTCTGTGGAAGAAGGCGATTTTTATCTGACGGAGGAAGAACAGTGTCACGCAATAGATATCACGCTGGACAAACTGGAACGGCTGATGTCGCTTTATGGGAAAACATTTTTTGAAAGGTTTCATGATTTCAAAGGAGAGGGCGGACTTAGGATCCTGCTCGTAGAAAAGGTCAACAGCAACAGTGAACTGTTTGACGCATACGCTTATGCGCAAAAGCACGGCGGATGGCTCTATATGGTACTGCCTGTGGTGGCGGATGATGAAGCAAGGATAGACGGGACATTTCACCATGAACTGTGGCACGATACGGAGTCTTATATCTCAATGTATGAGAATGATGCTTTTGATTTTGAGGAATGGTCAGAAATGAATGCGGCAGGGTTTCAATATCGTATGGTGCAAAAGGGATATGAAGAAGATGAGAACGGAGAAGTATATGCTCTGACGGAAAACAAGGATCCCGAGAAGACGTGTGTGGTGAATAAATACTCCTGCGTTAATGAGAGGGAGGACAGGGCGACTTTTATCGAATATCTGACAGAAGATCCCCAAACGCTGAAATGGAGCAGTGATCTGTCTGAAGCGGCGGAATACAGCACAATGAAGGACTACTATTTTACCTTTCCGTTTCTGAAAGCAAAATACGAATACATGAAACAATACACGGACAAATACTTTGAAGGTACTTACTGGCCTTTTTCATTCTCTGAGCAGCAGGCGTCATCCGATGAATAACCAAAACCGTCTTTTTCTGAAAACGGAAAGAGACGGTTTTTGTTTGCAGATACTTTTCATGTGTGAGATACGGTCAAATAATGCGGATGAGCTGATCGTACAGAAGAATCATCCTGTCATCTGACTTTCTGTCCTCGTGATAATGTCCGAAAAACCGGTAAGGACACTCGCACCCCTTTCCTAAAACCGCTGATTTTACGTGAAGTTTATATAAAGCCAATGGTCGGGGTGACAGGGATGTATCTTACAGCAGATACAGCTTTGTCGGCAATGTGTTGTTTCTGTTGTTCGGGTCGGTGTAATCGACTTGGATCAGTGTGTTTCCGTCAGGACTGCGGGAAATCAGGGTGATATAATACCTGTCGTCACTTGCATTGAAAACAGTTTTTTCAAGATGATCGTTATTCCATTCATAGATCAGGTTTTCGTCCTTGTTTTCACTGTAGATCAGGCAGAAACACTTTTTTCCGCTGCCTGTGGAAGCAGCCGCTGTTTTGCCGCTGATTTCCTCAAATAAAGCTCCGCTTTCGGTGTCCGCCAAGAATCTTGTCACACTGAAATTCTCGTAATACAGGTATTTTTCATTCAGCACCTGAAAACTGCTGACCATCTGTTTTGTTTCGTTGACAACATCGTCAGCGGTAAGACTGCCGCTGACTGCTTTCGCAAGCAGGGATGAAACATCCTTTTCGGATAATTTCTGAAAGCTCCTGTCATAAGTGTCCAGCATCATTTTTACATTATCAGCGCCATCGAAGTGCAGACGCAAAAGGTACAGGCTTTGTCCGTCTGAATACATACT
>ONYV01000150.1 GCA_900322105.1 uncultured Eubacteriales bacterium
AGATTCGCTGTCGGGGACGTTTTCCTGCTGTGAAGCTTTTTCTGTCTGCTTTTCCGTTTGTTCTGCATCAGCAGCTCCGTCCGTGTTTTGCTGCAGGGCAGACAAAAGCGAACTGACTGTCGAAGGTTCTACGGGAAGCCCGGAATATGTGCCTGACTGCGGCTTGCCGTCATGAAGGCTTCTCAGTTCATCCATCGAGGGCAGCAGCGGATTGACGGCGTTTTTGTCCTGAATACGCGGCTTTTCAAGGTTGATGCGCCCTGAAGGGGTATTGGTGTACAGATCGTTTGAATCTTGCTCGTCCGTATTGCCGCTGTTTGAGTGGGGCAGAAAGGATTCCCGCGGACGTTTTCTTTTTTTGTGCCGTCTTTCGGGCGGTGCAGAAGCAAGACCGATCTCGTTGTTGCTTTCTGCCTGCTGACGGGCAATATCCTCTAAGGTATAGTGCCTGTCAGAGATCTTTTTTCCGCCGAAAGGCGACTCCGACTGCTGTTGCTGCTGCGGCGGAGGCGGCGGTGAGGGCGGAATGAATGTGTTGGGGGTTTGCGGCTGCGCAGGAGGAGAAAGGCGGTTGCCGCATCGGATGCAGAAATTGCTGCGATCGGGATTGTCCGTACCGCATTTGTTACAAATCATGATTGCCAGTCCTTTACTGTGATTTCTGCCGCGTCTGAAAATGACAGTCGGCAGATTTCCTGATACTATAATACTACATAATAAAGTATAAGTTATCTGCCGTAGTTTGTCAATTTCTGCTGATGAATATTTCTAAAAAAATTTTGAAAAACGGATTGTTAATTTTTCGGGTTTCATATATAATGATAATAGTATGCTTTGCCAAAGCATCCGTTTTTCGGAAATGTAAGGCACAGCGCAATATCACTAACGATCAAGGAGTTGGACGTATGAACTATTACGAAGCTTCATTACAGGGCTTGAAAAGGATCTTACACGTAAGCGGCGAAGAAGGTTACGAACACTATATAGATGAATGCATCAGTGAATGGCAGAAAGGCGGCAAGACGCAAAAGCTGCAGGCAGGCTTCAAAAAAGGCGGTGCTTTTGAAAAGTTTGCGTTTGAGAATACCCGCTTTACCTCTCACGAACAGCAGTTCTGGTATACGAAGCTCTTTGGCGGCATGGTTGCTATGGCGCTGCAGTTGGCACGTTTTCAGGACGAGGGACGCACTGTTCCGATCGAGTTTATCCGCAAGAATTTCGGCATCCCTTCTGACGTGATCAGCGGCACAAAATGCAGCAAGTGCGGTGCAAAGGAGATCACGATGGGGGATATTGACAAATACATCACACCAAAAGTGGTTGCTGCGGCGATCGTGGACGGTCTGGAACAGAACTGTCTGATACAGAATGTGGATGCAGTGCTGGAATTGCGCTCCAAGGAACTGTTACAGGGACGTGAGGACGCAAAGCTCAGGGCTGCCAATACACAGGTGTCGGTGTCGTCCGACAGGACTCCTGCGGCTGTTTGCAAACACTGCGGCAGCAGCGATCTGGTCAGATGCCGTTTCCTCCGCCATACCAAAGAGCCGCGTTTTGTTGCTTTGTCACGCTGATGCAATTTTTCCCGAGATCCATTGTAAAAATCCGTACCACAAACCCATCCATCAACCGAAATAACAAAAGGAGTGTATGACCATGAAACAAAAAGCTGCCTTGATAATCAGCTGTCTTTTACTGCTCTCTGCGGCAGCAGGCTGTAATTCCTCACAAAAAACGGAAGAGTCTTCTGCGGCAAGCGCTGCTGTTTCGGAGGTGTCTTCCAATGAAGACAAGACCGAGAGTCGTTCGTCTTCCGCTGCCGAAAACAGCGGAAATGCTTCCGAAACCACTTCTGACAGCGGCGAAAGCAGCACTTCCAACCGGACCTCTCAGACTTCTCAAAGCAGTGCTTCCGACAGCAGCACGGTGGTTCAGACCAGCCAGAAGGGTGTTACGGTCGATGAGGACGGCAATATCACCATTGACCCTGACGAATTTGAAGACGGCGATGACGTGATCGAGATCGTTGAATCTGACAGCAGTGAAGACGAAAGCACCGCAGAAGCTGACGACAACAGCACCTATATGGATCTTTCCTATCAGATCGGATATATTCCTCCGACCAATATTACCTCCGACATCAAGCTGCCTGCCGTTTATCCCATTACGTCCGAAGAAGAGTTAAAGGATTTCATCAGCAAGAATAACACCGTTTATTCTTTGAATGAGCCGTATTCCGAAGACCCGAATATGGATAAGCTCTCTTTTCAGAATAGAGCGGACGATCTGGAGCCGAATTACTTTACGCAGAATGATATGATGATCGTCATCACGCCGTATGCAAAGTCCTCTGAATGTGACCTTGGAAACGTTGTGGTGAAGGATAATACTATTGACGTAGAGATCTGGGCGCAGCAGCCGAAGAATGCTGACGATACAGGTTATGTTTGCCTGCTGGTCAATATGGAGAAGGGTGTGATGAATGGAAAGACGCTTCATCCCTTCATTAACTCCGATTATATTTCTGAGGAAGAATAAACCGTAATTATCACAGAAACGCCGTTTTGCAAAGTGCTGAACGGCGTTTTTTGATCTCTGAAAAGGCAGCAGCCGCTTATGATGTGACTACACACAACAATGTGAGATCACGCTGCAATATGGTCGGATCAACGCCGCTCTCACCGAAAGCCTTGTTTTGACATATAATATGGTATACGCAACCAAAAGGAGGAATTATTATGTCAGAAAATGTTCTTTGCAACGGCTGTGAGGACTGCTACCCCGAAGACAAGATCAAGGAAGCGGTTTGTATCAATGCATCCCGTATCTATGATTCCTGTTCCGACAAGGATTGTCTGGAGGATCTGCCTGTTCTGCTCACAAAGCCTGCGCAGTGCATGATCGAAAAGGCGGCGAATGTCCGTCTGAATGATATTGAAGTATGCAGCGTATCTGTCAGTTTGCAGCCGATCCCCTTCAACAAGGGCTTTTATGCGGTAGACATGACGTTTTATTTTGATGTTTGTCTGGATGTCTTTATGGCGCCGAATGCGATGCCGATGCCTGTCAAGGGATTGGCAGTATTTTCAAAAAGAGCCGTACTCTTTGGCAGTGACGGCAGTGTGAAAGTGTTCACCTCTGACTGCGGCACTGAGCTGCAGGACGGACAGACCGCAGCCAGCCGCACTTGTCCGAAAGCGTCTGTGCAGGTTGCCGAGCCGATACCGCTTTGTGCGAAGGTCGCAGACAAGCGTCATATCCCTTGTATGACGCAATACCGCATTCCTGATGCAATCATGAGAAGGTATGGCGGCGAGTTTGTCGGCGCAGAAGCCGAAAAGCAGGTGTTGGTATCTGTAGGATTGTTTACCATCGTTCAGATCGAGCGCAACGTTCAGATGCTGATCCCTGCCTATGATTTCTGCATCCCCCACAAAGAATGCGTTTCCACCTCTGAAGACCCCTGTGAGCTTTTCAGCAGCATCGAATTTCCAACCAGCGAATTCTTCCCCCAGAATATCTCCTGCGACAAAAAGAAATCCTGCCGCCCCACAGAGTAGCGCAGAGCCTGCTTTGGGCTAACAATGACAAAAATGCCGCATATCACACTGAAAAAGTGGGTATGCGGCTTTTTGATTTTTTGGTTATGATGCGAGAAAGATCTTTCAACCGTGACAAGCTCCATATCGTGAGAAAGAGCGGCAGCTTGCCTCCTCAGGCTCTGTGTTAGTGACCTGAAAAAGATGCGCTGCACTGTTCGGGTGTGAGATAAGAGCCTGAGAGATAGGTGGAGATCATGGAGAGGGAGAGTTGTTCTGCCTGGTGGGTGAGATCAAAAAATGAAGCGCTGCTTTCGGATTTTGAAGAGGGGTCGTACCATGTGCGGTGGTGAAGATTTCAAAATAATCAACACAGCAGGAGAGTCCCTTTTCTCTCTTAAAATTATTAATAGAGGATATGATATGAATTTACACGAAAGTTCCGAATTGCCCTATTATATAAATGGCAAATTGTACGTTCCTTTATATGATGAAAATGGGAA
>ONYV01000230.1 GCA_900322105.1 uncultured Eubacteriales bacterium
CAGCCGCACAGCTGGGGAGAATACAGTGTTCAGAGCTTCTTTGAACTGTTCGAGATGTGCCTGAGCTATGTGACCAATACTATGTCCTTCCTGCGTGTAGGCGCATATATCTTGGTTCACGCGGGTATGATGCTGGTGGTATTCACATTGGCGGATATGGTCGGCGGCGCAGTCGGATACACGCTGGTGGTCATCATTGGCAACGGTATTGTTATGGCGCTGGAAGCACTGTTGGTTGCGATCCAGGTACTTAGATTGGATTATTACGAGATATTCAGCCGTTTCTATATCGGTGAAGGACGTCCCTTTACACCGATCACGGTCAGAAGATCAAAGTAATCGGAAGAAAAAACATCATTTGATAACGGAGGTTAATTATCATGTTGGAATATATTTTAATGGCTGTACCGGTGATCTTTTTAGTAGGCTCTGTCATTTTTGCTTATAAAAGCGTTGCTTCGGGAAGACGCTCCAGAAAAAGAGTAGTATTCTCTCAGCTTGGTGCATTTGCAGCCGTCAGCGCAGTATGCCTTGTCACAGCTGCGATTTCTGCATTTGCAGCGCCTGAAGCAGCAACAGAAGCGGCAAAAGCTGCAACAGACGGCAACGCCTTTGGTATGGCGATGCTCGGCGCAGCGCTTGCAACAGGTATTTCGGGTATTGGCGGCGGTATCGCAGTCGGCAACGCAGCGCCTGCCGCAATCGGCGCAACCAGCGAAGACCCGAAAGCATTCGGTAAAGCGCTGATCTTCGTGGCGCTCGGTGAAGGTGTTGCGCTCTACGGACTGCTCGTTTCCATTCTGATCATCAGCAAGGTCTGATGAGCGATCTTTCAGAGGTTGGTGGGCTTATGAAATTTTATTTGATAAGCGATAATGTGGATACCCTGATGGGAATGCACTTAGCAGGGATCGACGGAGTGGTGGTTCATGAAGAGCAGGAGGTGCAGCAGGCACTTCTGAGCGCTATGAACCGAGAGGATGTTGCGGTGATATTGATGACGGAAAGGCTTGTCAGCCTTTGTCCCGATCTGGTCTATGACCTGAAACTGAACCGCAAACAGCCTTTGATCGTCGAGATTCCCGACAGACATGGCTCAGGACGGGCAAAGGATTCCATCACGCGCTACGTCCGTGAAGCCATCGGCGTTAAAATCTGAAATTGTACGGAGGTGAAATTATGCCCGATACGGTCAGCAAAACGGACAATTTCTTGAAAGCGATTGAAAAATATGCGGAAGAACAAAGAGGTAAACTGCAAAGTGAAGTGGAAGCCTTTCGGGAGCGTGAAATGAACGCAGCCGAAGAAGAGGGTCTGAGGGAAGCATACACCATGATCCAAAAAACAATGGCGGACATCAACAGCCGTATTGCCAGAGAAACTTCAAAAGCAGACGCCGCCAGCAAAAAGAATATCTTCCTCAAGCGGCAGCAGATCGAAGATGAAGTGTTTGCGCGCGCAAAAGAAAAGCTGCTCGCTTTTTGTGAAACAGAAAAATATGCTGCGCTGATGAAAAGAAGCGCTGTCAATATCAGCCATGTGCTGAAAGCGGATGATGTGGTGCTGTATGTCAGACAGGACGACATGAAATACAAAGCGAAACTGAAACTGTATTTCGGCGTAAACTGTGAGATACAGCCGACAGACGAGATCGAGATCGGCGGTATGATCGGCGTCAGCCGCAGTATGGGACTGATCGCTGACGAAACACTGGATGCAAAGCTTTTGCAGCAAAGAGAGTGGTTCTATGAAAACTCAGGTCTGACAGTAACCGAATCTTGAATAGGGATGGGATGAAATACAATGACAACAAATGACGTAATTTACGGCATCAACGGTCCTGTTGTTACCGTTAAAGGCACCCGTACCTTCTCTATGATGGAGATGGTATATGTCGGAGAGTCCCGTCTTGTGGGTGAGATCATCGGGATCAACGATCGGTTCACCACAATTCAGGTCTATGAGGAAACAACAGGTCTGAAACCGGGCGATGCCGTTTACGGCACGGGCGCGCCAATGAATGTGCTGCTGGGTCCCGGTATTATTGATAATATCTTTGACGGAATCGAACGTCCGCTGAAGGCGATCGAAAAAATGAGCGGTTCTTTTATTTCCAGAGGTGCGGCAGTATCGTCGCTGGATCTGGAAAAAGAATGGGACGTGACCTTGAAAGTAAAAGAGGGAGACGTGCTGACAGGCGGAATGATCTATGCAGTCTGCCCGGAAACCGCCATCATTGAACACCGCTTTTTGGTACCGTTTGAATTATCGGGAACGGTAACAAAGGTCGCACCAAACGGAAAATACAAACTGATGGATACGATCGTCACGCTGAAAGATGAAAAAGGCAACGAACACGATCTGACGCTTTGCCAGAAATGGCCGATCAGAAGCGCCAGACCTTGCAAAGAACGTCTTCCTGCCACCGTACCGCTGATCACAGGTCAGCGAGTGATCGACACGATGTTCCCGATCTCAAAAGGCGGCACAGCGGCGATCCCCGGCGGCTTTGGCACAGGCAAGACCATGACGCAGCATCAGCTTGCAAAATGGTGTGATGCGGATATCATCGTCTATGTAGGCTGCGGCGAAAGAGGAAACGAGATGAGTCAGGTTCTGGACGAGTTTTCAGAACTGATCGACCCGAAATCGGGAAGACCGATGACAGACAGAACGGTACTCATCGCCAATACATCCAATATGCCTGTTGCAGCAAGAGAAGCATCGATCTACACAGGTCTGACGCTTGCGGAATACTATCGTGACATGGGTTATCACGTAGCGATCATGGCAGATTCCACCTCACGCTGGGCGGAAGCTCTTCGTGAGATATCGGGACGTCTGGAAGAAATGCCTGCGGAAGAAGGCTTTCCTGCATACCTGCCCTCACGTCTGTCAGAATTCTATGAACGTGC
>ONYV01000197.1 GCA_900322105.1 uncultured Eubacteriales bacterium
CATGACAGTCCGATACTAAATACATCGCCTTCTCTCCCCTGTTGACTGCTCGGTCGTGTGTGATGCAGTTGACGGTAAAGGTTTTCTGGAGCAGTGCATCTCCTGCATATTTTTCGTTTTTCAAAATCTGGTATACGTGACTGCGATTCCAAAGGGAACTGCCGTTTCTGCGCACAGCGCTGCGCTCGGTCAGTGTTTTGGCAATGGCGGATGAGCTGTAGCCTGCCGCATACATCTGAAAGATCAGTCGGACGATCTCGGCTTCTTCTTCAACTACATACGGCTTGCCGCTGTCGTCCAGCCGATAGCCAAGGGACTGGCGGAACTGATAGCGCACCTTTCCCTGACGAAAGGCTTTTTCAATGCCCCATGTAATGTTTTTGCTGATGGATTCGCTTTCCGCCTGCGCAAAGGATGCATACAGACTGATGGCAAATTCCGAACTCATGGAATCGGTATTGATATTCTCTTTTTCAAAAATGACCGTTACGCCAAGGCTTTTCAGCTCGCGCACATAGTCCAGACAATCTACCGTATTTCTGGCAAAGCGGCTGATGCTTTTGCATAGAATCAGATCGATCTTTTTATGCCGTGCAAGGCGGATCATTTTGTTGAACTGTGTGCGGTTTTTGGTTCTGGTACCGCTGATGCCTTCGTCTGCAAAGATCCCTACAAGGATCCACTCGGGATTACTGTTGATATACTCGGTATAATACCGTATCTGAGAAGCATAGGAATTCTGCTGGTTTTCTTCTTCTGTAGAAACACGACAATAGGCAGCGACTTTAATGCTCTTTCCTCCCGAAACAAGCTCTTTGTAATTCTTTTTTGCAGGGATCAGCGTTACGTTTTCCGCAGTAACGATACTCATCCCGAACCCTCCTTTATTCTGATGCAGTCATATTTTTTCGCAGCAAGCGCCATAATGCTCTCCCTGATCTCTGCGCTGCTTTTTTTCTGTTCTGCCAGTATACTGCGCAGTGAAACTTCTATGGCTTCGATCTCTTTATCCGGACAATATTCATACTCGATCTCCGGCAATTTCTCTGTATGCTCCGCTTCTGTTTTCTTCGGAAAGCGCTCGGCTTTTGCTTCATGATACAGTCAAACAGTTCTCTGCTTACGATAGCAGGATAGCCTTTTTCCCCTGCATAGATCGGTTTGTACAGGATGGCGCTGACTTTTTTGATTGCTTTCTCTCTGCTGTCCGAAAAAAACGGCACCTGCTGCTCGAAAAGCGCTTTCCCGATGGCATACACCCCGATCCCTTCTGTTTTCATCGTAAAGATCGCCCGAATGATCTTTGCTTCATCGTGATCTATCATATAATTCCCTTTTTCCATACGATAGCCATACGGGATCCTGTCTGATGCCATTTATAATTCCTCCTTCAGCTTCAATCCGCCCAAAAGCTCAAACTCAATGGTACGTCCGTCGGTTTTGCTGCAAAGCAGAATGTCTTCCGCTGAGTTTTTTGCCTGACCTGTTGTAAATATACGGTAAAGACGTTCCAGCTTTTCTGCCGAAAAACTGTCCGCCGGATGATTCTTTTCCTCCATTTTCTCATACACAGAGATCTTTCTGTCGATCTCTTTGTCTGACGTCATCATTCTGTCCATTGTAATACATCCGTTTTCAAACAGTGAAAAGATCACATACTTTCTCTTGTGCAGTTCCCGAAGCTCTTCTTCGATCAGATGCATCTCATCCGCTACCAGCGTTTCTTCTAAAATACTGCACTGCATAACGCAGGGCATCAGTATCTCATTGGCATATTTTTCTAATTTCTGACAGAGCCGCATCCAAGCCGCATGATATTGTTCATCGCTGAAAGACGGATTGATGCAGGGTCTTGTTTCATCGTATTTTGCCGAACAGACCCACATCCCTTTTTTATTGCACTCTTTATAATAATATGACCTTCCGCAGGTACATTTTGTTTTTCTGCGGAACGGCGACAAATTGATCTTTTTAGGAGCTCGGGTGTTTTTCTCTCTGAGCGACTGCGCCGCCATGAAATCGTCACGAGAAATGATCGCAGGCAAACAGTCTCTTACATAAAAGCTGTCCTGCTCTCCGCGGTTGATCTTTGATTTTTCTTCCATGAACACGGAATATGTTTTTTGCCATCGGATATCTCCGATATACTTTTCCTGCCGCAAGATCTTTAATATCGTGACGTTGCTCCATTTTCCGCCACACGGAGAAAGTATTTCTTCACAATTAAGTAAAGCGGCAATTGCCTTGGCGCCTTTTCCGCTGAGATAAAGGGAAAAAATGCGTCTGACAACTGCCGCCGTGCTTTCATTTATTTGTATTAAGCCGTCTGACTTTTGATATCCATACGGTATCCTTGCGATTCCAAGAGTACCGGACGCCATTTTCTTTCTCAGACCCCATCGGATATTTCGTGAGATTGAAGCGGATTCTTCCTGCGCAAGTCCTTCCATGATCGAAATGATGATCTCGTCCGAGATCTTGGCAGTATCGATCCCTTCCTTCTCAAAAAGAACAGTGATCCCCAATTTTTTCAGTTCTCTGAGGGCAGAAAGACATTCTCTGGTATTTCTGGCAAAGCGACTGATGGATTTTGTCACAATGCGGTCGATCTTACCTTGTCGGCAGTCTTCGAGCATTTGTGAAAAAAACGGTCTATTGTGTGATGACGTACCGCTGGCGGTGTCTGCATAAACCGCAACCAGTTCTTCCTCATCAGAGCCGTTATAAAGTCCTGTGAAGTATTCCTTTTGCGCCTCAAAAGAATGGAGCTGTTCTTTTTTTTGCGTAGATACCCTGCAATAAGCACCGACTCTTTTTTTGAGTGTTTGTTCTGACATATTTGCGTGAATAACCGTCATCTTAACCACAGTCGGTGCCTCCTTTATGAGAAAATTTATGGTGAAATATTACATAGATCATAAAAAGTGAATGATTACAAATATTTTACAGTAATTGTAACATATTTGTAATGAAATCTTCAATAGAAAGATTCCATAAACTTTTGTATCGTATTTCTGATATTTTCACGGTAAAATCGTAGAATTGCACGTTCTCAGTAAAAAAATGTACATATATTTTGACACACGTATCACATCTTCTATTTTTCTCGTGATAACTTACCATGTTGATCAGAAATAAAAGAATTCTATCTCACCTATTCCATATAATTGTATTCACTTTATATATCACAAATATTATATGTATCACAGATATGCCTTTTTGACGGTGATTATTTTGTGAAAAAACCGTTCAACATCATCAAATGAGCTTTTTCCACAAATATTTCGACATCAGACCCCTTTTTTTCTGCTTGACAGTGAGAAATAATTATTGTAAATTTGTATAAGATGTATAAATGTCTTATCATGTCTGTTATTAGATGACATTATTTCACATACTTTCACAACGGAAAGGAACGGATACAGATGAGTATGTCCGACAACAATCATTTTCGTCCGAACAAAAACACAGGATCGAGAGAGAAAGAAAAGATCGATCAGGAAATGCAATTTCATTACAAAGAATACCAACGTAAAACAGCTTTCAGAAAAAAGGCGATCAAAACCGCCGCTCTGTTAGCGATCCCTGTGGTGATCATCTTGTCCCTCGTTTTGATGAACACCTCTTGTCAGCACTCCGAAAAAACGACAGGAGAAACATCTGCTGCGGCAGAGACCGCTTCTGCGATCGCTTCCGAAGGCTCAGAGATCAGTATGCCGGATGATTTCAGCACAGTATCCGAGGCTTCGGAAGAAAGCAGCGAAGAGTCCTCCGAAAGCAGTATGCCTGCTTATCAGAATCCGCATCAATATAAGATCAATGAAGGAAGATTTTCTGATGAAACTGTCTATGAACTGACGCAGAACATCACTTCCGAATTTGTCGCCCTGTATGACGTCTCAACGGACGAGGTACTGTATACCCAGAGTTATGACAAAAAATGCTACCCTGCCAGCACAACAAAGCTGCTGACAGCCATTACCGCCAGCAGCATTATCACTGACCCCAAGACCGTTATCACCGTCGGTGACGAGATCAGGCTGATCGGTGAGGATTCCAGTATCGCTTATCTTGAGGAAGGAATGCAGCTCACCTTTGAAATGCTGATGGATGCGCTGCTTCTGCCTTCCGGAAACGATGCTGCATACACCATGGCTGTCAACTGCGCAAGGATCTACAAAAATGATCCCACCCTTTCCAACGAGGATGCCGTAGGGATTTTTATGGAGCTTGTAAACCATGCCGCTAAGGAGATCGGTGCGGTGCATACCCATTATGTGACGCCCGACGGGTGGCATGACGATGACGACTACAC
>ONYV01000035.1 GCA_900322105.1 uncultured Eubacteriales bacterium
GATTTCGAGCATAATGTTTCGTCAGATTGACAAAATGAACAACAAAACGCTGAACCACAATGGATGCGGTTCAGCGTTTTTGATAGGTTTTATTACGACTGTGGAACTCTTGGGTTATTCTTTGGATGATTCAGAAGAATCGTTATCAGCTTTCTCCAGCATCTTTTCCGATTCGCCTGATGTATTTTCAGGTTCGTCAGCTGTTTTGTCGGTTATCATGACAGGCGGATCGTAGTTTCCATTGAGTGCTATGATACGGTTGAACGGAATTTCTATGTTGTAGCGTTCATACAGCAGTTTCAGCTCTCTTAGGAATGTTCTTTGTGCCATCGTCCGTTTGTACGGTATGGTGTAAAGAGAGACCCTCAGCAGCAGACCGTTTTCCTCAAAGGCTTGTACAAATTGGTATTTGGGCGGTTTTACAAGCCACGGTATATTTTTCGCCATTTCGGGCAATTCTTTTTTCAGGATCATTTCAAACTCCTCAAGCTTGATACTGTAAGGTATGAGGAATTTAACAGACATTCTTGCAACATCACCGTCGGAATTGATAAAATCACGTATCTGTGAGTTATTCACGATCTTTGTATCGGCATAGTATCTGATCTTAGTCGTGCGAACTCCGATCTCCATCACAAGACCGCTCCATGTGCCGACTGAGATCCAGTCACCCACCTGGATCGTACCCTCGAAGATGATGAAAAAGCCTGCGATGATATCGCTGACAAGGTCTTTTGCGCCGAAGGTGAGCAGGAGCGACAACAGACCTGCAGAAGCAAGAAGTGTTTGTGTTGGTATGCCAAACTGAGAAAGTCCGTAGTAAATAAATATGATGCTGCAAATGTATTTCAGAGAGTTTTTCAGCAGCAGGCATACGGTTTCGGTACGGGTGCCGGATACACGGGCGATGCTGTAAAGTACCCTGTAAGCGGCAACAACAAATATGTAGAGTCCGCAGAGCAGGAAGATACAGGAGGTGACCGCAAAAATATTGAAGCCCTTATCCCAACCGCCTTTGATCACATATGCAATACTGTTGAAATCACTGTTGAACTGTACGCCTGCAAATGTATAATACATGATCGGCAGGAGAATCGTCAGGCAGAACAAAGAGAGCAGGATCGTTATGATACGTTTTATGCGCATTTCAGGTGTTTGCAGGTGTTTAGGAATATTTGCTTTCCAGCGGTCATCCATACCGTACTTTTCTTTTACCTTGACAAAATCGGAAAATCCTGAGAACAGGCCTTCTTCATTTTTAACATCTTTGGTCGGATCGGATTTTGTTTTCTTTGCTTCATCATCCTCTTCGGGTGCTGCTTCATACACATTTTTCTGATAATGCCAAAGAGCAGCGATCGCAATGAGTATCAGTGTAATGATCGGGATGACAGCCATTTTAGAAGATTCACCGAAATCATACAGGCTTCCGTTTTGCGTGGCAATGGGGATGATATACAGATCGGAAGACTCTCCGAAGCCCGCATGATACTCTTTATCCTGCAGCGTCAGAATGCCGCTGGTGCATTCGGCTAATTTTTCCGCAGTCAGACCGATCGTTTCGGCGCTTTCTCCTACAAAACCCAGACCTGTTGTGTTAGAAATGAGCATAGTCTCTTTGTCTACAGCGACCGCATAATCAGGCAGTCCGACCAGAAGGTTTTCCAGAACGGTATCAACAGTCAGCCACTCTGTCAGATGGTACCTAAGCGTTGGATCCACGGCGATTTGTACGAAGCCGTCGCTCAGATCGTTTTTATCACGAAGGCTGACGCCTATAAACTGCAGCTGCTCACCCGAAAGCTCATCGACAACAGGTTCTTGTATGATATGATCCACACCGCTCAGCAGCTTTCGGAAAATAAATGACTGTGATTCCGGATCTTGGCTGAGGGATATATTGTCATACGGTGAATTGGTAGCCACGACATTTCCGTTTTTATCATATATGAATATATACTTAACTTCAAATATCTTTGAAAGATCCTGGAGCGTGGCTCTGTCATAATCACTCGGACGGTATTTGTCCGACATGATCAGATCGGCAATGAATTTACACTGGGTCAGATATCTGTCGTCCGCCCATTGGTTGATATTGTCCCGTGTTTTCTTGTAATCGTCAAGCGTTTCCACGGCGGTCTGGGCGTGCTGCTCCATTGTCGAGAGCGAAAGTGTCGTTCCCGATAACACGTAGACATACCATGAAGTGATCAGTATACCGATGGACAGCAAGGTGATCTGCGCTATGAACTTTGAACGGAGCATTCTCTCGGTTCTGTCATGACGGCTGATCAGCATGGATACATAACGGATAAACACCCAAACGGCGATGAATGCGATCAGGGTAACAATGAAGCCCTTTACCATGAATGAAAACATTTCTTTGAAGCTGACGCCGAAGATGATATATGTATTATTGTAAGAAACGGAGTATCCCACCGTTACGCCATGCACCAGCGCCTGGATGCCTGAAACGTTTTCGGGCGCCATATATGAATACTCTGCTTTCAGGGAATTCGGATCCATGTCGGAGTTGATGCTCAGCATATCATAGGAGGACGGATGTTTCGCCTCGTTCATCGGAACGACCTTGTTAGATTCCAGCATCATCATACGCTGACCAATGTAATTTGAGTCAGGATGCGAGAGGATCTTTCCGTCATCCTTTGATACGATGACCACATATCCGTCATTTCCGACTTTTATTCTGGATATGCGCTCGATCCATGAAAGGCTCTCGTCAGGCAAACTGTATTCGTTCTCATCCAGCTTGAACTCTGACTGTTTGTCCACCGGCATTCCCATGATGGTATAGTACCATTTCTGCCATGCGATCGTTTCATCATACGTCTTGCGCAGATTGACGTCATTATATTCTATCTCGGGGAACATCTTTGATATCTGTATAATCGCACGGGCGATCTGAGGCTGCGTCACCCTGTCAAAGTAATCCGCAAGAGTAAAATAGGCGGAGATCAGGCTTATGATAAACGCCGCTGTAAAAATAAGATACAGCCGAAGTTTTCGTCGTCCAAGCCTTTTTTTGAAATCGGTTTTTTGTTTCTTCAATCTGATTTCCCTCCCTGCAAATTTACCCGACGTAACAGTTCACAGATCGTCATAGCTGACATTAGCACAGCGTGTGAAGCAAAATGCATATCCGCCTGATACGACAAAGAACACTTATCTATCGGGTATCTGTCTTTCAGATCTATAGATTTATTTTAGATGATTTTTTACGCATTGTCAACAAAAACTACTGAACTAAATACGGTTTTTCTGTCATTTTTCTGTTCAAAATGAAGGAAACAGCAGATCACTCTGCATAACACATAAGATGGCAGGCGTCTTTACAGAGTATATGACAAAGCGCCTTAAAATGACCTGCATGATAAGTGTAAATGTACGTTTTTATGTACTTATCAGACCATCAGACCGTCCTAAGTTTATTGCTTATCGGTCATATTTGTGATATGATATAGTTATCAAAGCAGGATCGGGGAGAGATATATGCAAATGAAAGTCAATGTAAAATCTGTTTCAGGCAAAAAGCACCGGATCAGCACCGTTACAGTTCCATACAGCCGTGATACCCTCAGTGTCAGAGAACTGATCGAAGAAACCGTCAGTTATTGCGTTGGTGAATATAACAAACGGCTGGAAAGCAGTGAGCTGCTGTCAGCGCTTTTGCCGACAGAGATAGAGGATCGGGCGGCGCAGGGGAAGGTGGCGTTTCAAACGAACTATGGTGAAACTCATGCAGATATCGAAAAAGCAAGAGCGGATGCCGTCGAAGCCTTTTCGGACGGCGTTGCTGCCATCTTTGCCGATGACAGACGGCTGGAAGACCCCGAAGAAATACTGGATCTGACACAGATTGGCAGTCTGACGTTTATTAAGCTGGTCATGCTGGCAGGGAGAATGTGGTAAGGAGGGTAAACGAGAATGGATTTTGAAAAAGCACTGAAAAAATATGACGAACAATTCATAGAAACACATCAAAAGGAAATTGCCGCTCTCAGTAAAGAGGAAACAAAGGTTTTCGATCAGATCATGAAAAATCATATACGCGGTTGGATCGAACCGGACGATACAGGTTTTATCGGTGATCTGAATGACTATTTTGATCAGCACTATGCAAGACTGGTTCGTCTGATGGTGAGGGAAGAATTTCGTGAAGACCTGCGCTATATGCTCGGAAAGTTTTGTCAGTTCCAGTATGCCGAAGGCGGTTTGCGCCGCAGCTTTCGCAGTAAAGACTATTCACCGTTTCTGCATAGGGCTATGAGCATGGTGGATGCATATTATCTGATGGGGTTTCGTCAAACGGATATCAAAGATATGGGAAAGTACGTTTCCCGTACAGATTCTCCGTTTGGCATAGATATCAGCCGCTGCCATACCGATTACGTCGACCCTTTCATCATCGCTGCGCGAATTGACCGCGGCGACAGGAAAGTGATCGATACCATCAAAGAGATGATGAACAGCGAGCGCAATACTGAAATACTGACAGTTTCCGTTATCCGTGCGGTTTTTTGCTGTGATAATATGGATCTGCATGAGCTGATGTGCAAACTTTTAGTTGCCGCAAGACTTTCGGAGGGGCTGCGGCAGGCGATCTGCGAAAACTGTGACTGCGGAACTGCCGATGCTTTTATCCGCATAGTAAAGACCATTCAGGAAAACGACCTTGTCCGCTTTTCATCCGTAAAACGCGCAATTGGCACATGGACGGGACTTTGCCGCGATGAAGACCCTGACAGGCTTGCCGGCAAAATACTTGACGATATCCCGTTTGTACTGGAAAGTGAAGACCATGCCGTTGAAAAGTTCCTGTCCTCTGACCCTGTGGATATCTATATGGGACTTTGGGGGATCGGCTTTTATGATGTCAGCAAGGCTCTGGATAAGATACGGCAGTATGTCGGCATCTCCTCCGAAAATATAAAAACGGATCTGATCGGAAAGATAAAAGGATGGTTTAGTAAGCCGGAAAAACAAGAGAGGTGTATGTCTGAGTCTGACGAAATCCATCTTCTGACGATCGGGTATTTCTGTCAGAATCTCGGCTATGGCTATCCGACCGTCGCCATGCAGCTTGCGCTGTCCGTTATGGAACAACATCCCGACAACTATCGGCTCTTTTCCGTTATTGAAGCAGACTATCCCTTTGGTTTGAAAGGTTTTTTTGTACGGCATTTTCATCAGGAACTTGCGTATTTTCATCAGGAACTTGCGTTTAACAAAAAGGTGCATAAGGATCGGCAGCTTGCTGCAAGGCATTATGAGATCATGCGGAAGCTGTATGAAAAAATGCCGCAGAAAGAGATGATCTACGCTCCGCTTTTGTACCCGTGGTTCAGTGCGTCAATTTCCAAAAGCAGGATCCTCAGTGCTATGCTGGACGCTGCTGTTGTCATGGAAGACGATGAAAAGATCGACCGCATTTGTGAAAACATAACGGGTTTTGATCCCCACGACAGAGCAGCGGCAGTTCAGGAGATCGGAAGTGTGATGCGAACACGGAAGCAGCGTGAGACCATTATCAATGCCGTGGCAGACAAAGAAAGCGTGACCCGAAGGTGCGCTGTCGAGATGCTGAGCAAGACGGAGCTGAACGACAGCGAATATCAGGTGATAGAGGGCTTTTCAAGATTCAAGACAGCTGACCTTCGTTCGGGTGTCATCAGATTGCTGCAAATGCGTCAGAATAAAGAGCTTGAGAAAAGCATTATCCGTATGCTGTCGGCTAACAATGAAAATATCCGCCTTGCTTCCCTTGACCTTTTGCAGTACGGTATCAGCACATATCCCAAATATGATTTTTCAGCGTCCGTACAGGCTGCTTTGGACATTCCCTCACCTACCGAACGTGAGCAGATACTTATCAACAAGCTGACCGACTCCGGTAGTGCTGAACAGATCACAAAAGAAAACGGCTATGGGCTGTATAATCCCAAAGCTTCGCTTCCGCTGCCCGATTTCAAGACAGATATCCGTATCGTCAGAGATTACTGCCATATCTCTTCGGAGGAACTGAATGAAATGTTCCGTGGGCTGCTGCGGATCGTTGACGAAAATTCAGAAAGAGAGTTTAAGAATTACTGGGGAGAGGAACAGCTTCTCGGCAACATGGGCAGCTTGGGTATCGTTTATTCCCTGACAGACGATACGGCAGAATACGAAAAGAAAGTGCCGTTTTATGAGTTGTGGAACGCCTTCTATGAAGATGTGATACAAACACCGCAGCGGTTTTTCTGCTTTGCTCATGCAGGGGTCGTCCTTGACTCACATGAATTGACAGACGAAGCAAAAAAGAAAGCCGCTAAGAACATCCGCACCATATTCGGTGAATTTGCCGATCACGACCCTTTCCATTCGCTTGAAGCGGAGGATGAGCGTTTTGGATTCAATGCGTTTCGTTATCTGTACAATGATGTATGCACATATCTTCAAAAGCGTTTCGAGCTAAAAACGCCGATGAACGTATTGCAGCAGTTAGCAGGTTTCATGAGTCTTGAAATGAAAAAAGAGGAGTTATGGCTGAAAAAGGAAAGAGCAAGCTACGGCAGTATTGATCGGACGCCGTTTCACAGTCGTGTACCGGTGGTTCATCAGATGCTGCAGGAACTCTATGAGAGGATCTACGAAGATTTTGATACCAATTTCCGTCTGCTTCATACTCTTGCGGTCAAAACAGATCATATCGGACATTATGAACACTTGGATGATTACTATCATCACTCTGACAATATCCCTGTTCCGTACTATATCAAAGCATATCAGGACGGTATCATTGACCGTGACATTTTCCTTTTCTCCATGTTCAGACTGATCGTTCTTTCGGACGCGCTCAGTGAACTGAACGTATTTGTCAGCAATGAGCCGATCCGATTCGGTTATTACAGATTTGGAAATTATGATTCACGCAGTGACAGCAGCTATGCAAAACTGCTTTCGGAGGAAGGCAGGGAGCTTTGCGATGATGATACCATTCCGCAGGACAGCAGGCTGTATCAGACAGGCAATCTTTTTGCCCGAACGATATTGGATAAAGTGCTGGATGTTGAACTGAAACGAGGGGACAGCGAAACGGTTTTTTCAAAGTCGATCAAGCGTATCCGAAGCATTTACGGTCTTGAAAGACTCATTGATATCTTGAAAGCTCTCGGAAATGATACATTGAAAACAAGCTATTACAGCCGTGAAATATCCAAAAAAGACAGCCTCAGCCATTTGTTGTCGGTGTGCTTTCCTGCATCGGAGGATAACGCCGAAAAACTGGGAGCGCTGCTCAAAGGCTCTCAGATCAAAAAAGACCGACTGTTCGAGGTAGCCATGTATGCGCCGCAGTGGATCGATTTGATCGAAGAATATCTTGGCATAGAGGGTATGAAATCGGGCTGCTACTATTTCATGGCGCATACCGCAGAAAGCATCAGCGACAAACGGGAAGCGATCATTGCAAAATATACTCCCTTAACGAAAGAGGAACTCAACGGCGGCTGCTTTGATGTCAGATGGTTCTTTGAGGTATATGAAACTCTCGGGGAAAAAATCTTTGATAAGCTGTATAAAAGCGCAAAGTATTCATCCGCAGGGAACAAGCACACACGCGCCAGAAAATATGCGGATGCGGCGCTTGGCAAAATGGACATTGCCGAAACGGAAAACATCATCACCGAAAAGAGAAATAAAGACCTGCTCATGGCGCTGGCGGTCATTCCTTCAAAGGGTAAAGCGGATATTCTGCAAAGATACGAGTTTATACAAACATTCTTGAAAGAAAGCAAACAGTTCGGCGCACAGCGCAGAGCAAGCGAAGGGGAAGCCTGCGCTTATGCACTCAAAAATCTTGCGGTGACAGCGGGCTTCCGTGATGAAACAAGGCTCACGCTTTCTATGGAAACGGCTCTCGTGCAGGAAAACAGCGGTTATTTTGAAGCAACCAAGATCGAAGGCTATGATGTAAAGATCGTGGTCGATCCGTTCGGAAAGGCGGATGTTTCGATCGAAAAGGAAGGGAAAAAGCTCAAAACGATCCCTGCGCCCTTGAAGAAAGATCCGCATTTTCTGTCGGTAAAAGAATTCTGCGGAAAGCTCCGTCAGCAGTACAGCAGGACTGTCAGAATGTTTGAAACAGCGATGGAAGAACGTGACTTGTTCACTTTCGGAGAGCTGAA
>ONYV01000223.1 GCA_900322105.1 uncultured Eubacteriales bacterium
AGCTTTGAAGCGTCTTGGTATTGACCTTGTTCCGTGCATTGTTATTGAAGGCTCGGAAGCCGATATTGCGGAAGAGCGGCTTGTCGATAATCGCCTGTCGGAGCTTGCTGAGTGGGATGACGAGCGCACGAAATATGAACTGCGTGAGATGCTTGCGGAATACGGACTGAAAGAGGGCGCATGGAGCAGAAGTCTGGATGTGTCCGCCATTGTCAGCAGCCTGTCACTGAGAGAGCCGCGCATCAGCTGGATGACGATCAATTTACTTGGCACAAGAGCCGAGATCAACATCAGTCCCCGTATGGCAAGAGATGAAAAAAGCGAAGCGGCGCTGAGCAATATGCTTTCTGCGTCAGACGGCACTGTAACAAAGGTGCAGGTGCATCGGGGTACGGCAAACGTCAGGGTAGGTGACGGTATACGGAAAAATCAGCTTCTTGTCAGCGGCGTGATGGAGTACAATAACGGCAATATTGTCCTCACGGATGCAAGCGCCCGTATCTACGCCGAAACCAACCGTAACATCAAGATATGCATCCCTAAAACATACGACCGCTATGAGCTTTTACAAACCACCGCCAAGCGCAGTCTGCACTTTTTCGGACTGACGCTGCCCTTTTCCTTGACGGAAAACCCCGAAGATGCTGCTGTTGTTCGGTCTGTCCGAAAGCAAGCGTCCGTGAGCGGTCGGGAACTGCCGATCTGTCTGACGGAAGAAACGTGGAAAGTCTTTGAGAAAACGCCTGTGTCGCTGACATCAAAGCAGGCGGAGGAGATACTCAGAAAAAAACTTTCGCTCTATGAATTTTTCATGCTCAGTTCCCTTTCTGACGGTACTGTCAAAAAACGCACCGTCACACTTTCCGAAAAGGATGACGGTTATCTTCTCAGTGCAGATTATGTGATCGAAGAAGATGTCTGTGTGAAGTCGGTTGTACCTGTAGAAACGGAAGAGGAATGAAAATTGAATATGGCACGAAAATAATGTTATTTGTTTGCACATTCAAACCCCTGACAATCGCATGATATGGTCTTGCAAAAATTCTGATTGTATGGTACTATATACAGCGGCGAAAGGGGGAAATGGAATGTCGTCAGGCTTTTCGGGCTGTGAAAGCTGCAGTCACTATGTATATAACGAAGAGTATGAATGCTACGAATGTCTTGTGAATTTAGATGAGGACGAAACGGCGCGGTTTTTGTCGGGAACACTCGAATCCTGTCCGTATTACAGTAATGATGATGAGTACAGGATCGTTCGCAGGCAAATGTGATAGAAAGAAGGAGTATGAAATATTATGAAGCTGCTGAAAAAATACTTTGGCATTGTTCTGAATATGATCTACGGCTGCATCATCGGCGTTGCAAATATCATTCCGGGCGTCAGCGGCGGTACGATGGCGGTCATGCTGAATATCTATGATAAACTCATTGACGCTTTTACGGGACTAAGACGGCACTTTAAGCAAAGCATCAAATTCCTGCTGCCCGTACTGCTGGGCGCAGGTATCGGTATCGTGCTGTTCTCAAAGCTCATCGAATACATGATCGTAAATCATCCGCTGCCGACCTGCTTTTTCTTTATCGGTCTGATCCTCGGCAGTCTGCCGCTGGTGTTTCGACGCGGACTGGAAACAAAGCTGCGTTTGCCTTCGTTCATTCCGCTGATCCTTATGCTGGGGCTGATGACGGCTCTTGCTTTTGTCAAGACAAGCGGCGCAGAAACGGCAAATACAGGATTTGAGCTGAACTTCGGCAGCTGGATGTTTTTGTTCGGCGGTTCGGCGGTTGCGGCGGTGTGTATGATCATTCCGGGTGTGAGCGGCTCAATGATACTGATGGTCTTTGGACTGTATTCGACCGTCATCGGCGCGATTTCCGATCTGACAAAGCACTTTATGAACAGCTGCATGATCCTGCTCCCTGTCGGACTTGGCGTGATCGCAGGTATCGTGTGCGGCGCAAAGCTCATCGACATCTGTATCAAACGGTTTCCGCAGATGACTTACTTTGCGATCATCGGTCTGATGCTCGGCTCGCCTCTGGTGATCTTCATGAAATTCCAGAGCCAGAGTCAGGCGCAGGAGATCAACAACTTCACCTTTACCGCCGTCAATATCACGGTGTCGGTTGTGGTATGTCTGGTGGGTATTGCGATCGCACTGTTCTTTGGCAGCGACAAGCTCCGTGAAAAGATCGCAAAGAATGAAGATGAAACGGTCACTGTTGTCAAAAAAGAAAAATGATCCTTTGTCCTCCTTCGGGAGGACTTTTCTTAATGTCCGAAATAATTCTCATCATAGAAACGGCGGTTGAATCACGCTGTAAAATATGCTATGATGAGAAAAACAGACTTCCTCGGGAAACGGAGAAGTGCCGTATTACGCAGGATATTTTGTGCCGTAAAAAGCGTCTCGAGTGCAGCACTACTTGGTGTCATGCAAGGGAGAGACACTTCGCTTGGCGGTGCTTCGGAAGTTTCCGAGGAAGTCTAATGATATAGGGAGTTGAAAACAATGAAGCTGCTGCATTTATCAGATTTGCATTTGGGTCTGAAAATATGCGAAATATCCATGCTCGATGAACAGCGGTATGTGTTTGAGCAGGTCTTTGACTGCATAAAAGAACATCACATAGACGCCGTGCTGATCTCGGGAGATGTGTATGATAAAAGCATTCCGCCTGTGGATGCGGTGAAGCTGTTTGATGAAATCCTGTTCAGGCTTTCGGAAATGAATGTGCCGATACTCATCATCAGCGGCAACCATGATTCCGCAGAACGTCTTTCTTTTGGCGCAAGAGTCATGAGCAGACAGCGTATCTGGGTGGTCACGAATGTCAAAGAGGCTTTGGAGCCTGTTACGCTCAGGGATGAATATGGGGATGTGAATTTCTATCTGCTGCCGTTTTTGCGTCCTTCCGACGTGAACAATGCTTTCTCACAAAGTATTGCAGGATATACAGAAGCGATCCGTTTTATGATCGAACAGATGAAGGTTGATCCTGCCAAAAGGAATGTGATGCTTGCCCATCAGTTTGTGTCGGGAGCGTCTGTGTCGGATTCCGAACTGACGGTCGGCGGAACGGATTGTGTAGACAGGGCTGTGTTTGATGTGTTTGACTATGCCGCTCTCGGACATCTGCATACGCCGCAGAGGGTCGGAAAAGATACCGTTCGCTACTGCGGAACGCCGCTGAAATATTCCCTGTCGGAGATCGGTCATCAGAAGTCCATGACGATCGTGACGCTGGGAGAAAAGACGGATATCACACTCGATACCGTACCCTTTGTGCCGCAGCATGAGATGAGAAAGCTCAAGGGAAGTTATCGTGAGCTGATGGAAGGAACACCGTCGGAGGACTACCTTTATGTGGAACTGACAAACAATGAAGATGTGCCGTATGCAGCGTCGGGATTGCGGCAGATCTATCCGAACCTGATTTCGTTGTCGTACCTCAGAAATAACCGCTCAGGCGGCGAAACGGTCGTTATGCTGAATGCGGAAGATGAAAAATCGCCCGAAGAAATATTTGAAGAACTGTTCATGCAGCAGCATCCCGATTCCGAGATCACAGAGCTGCAGCACGCAACATTACGGGACATGATAGAGCAGGTGTGGAGGTGAAAGTATGCTGCCGTTAACATTAAGAATGTCTGCCTTCTGTTCGTATCTGGACGAAACGGAGATAGACTTTACAAGATTCGGACAGAAAGGGCTGTATCTTATCACAGGAGATACAGGAGCAGGAAAAACCACGATCTTTGACGCAATCTCCTATGCGCTGTATGGTGAAGCAAGCGGCGATATGCGTGAACAGAGGCTGCTTCGCAGTAAAAATGCGCCTGCCGATCAGCCGACTTATGTAGAACTGACTTTCCTGTCAAAGGGAAAGAAATACACCATCCGCCGCAGTCCCGAATATGAACGTCCTGCCAAAAGAGGAACGGGAACGGTCAAAAGCGCTGCCGAAGCAACCCTGACCATATGGCACGAAGAGGGCAAAGAAACAGAAACGCTGAGAAGAAATGACGGACGTGTCACTGATATCATCGGCATCGACACCAAGAAATTCAAACAGCTCTCGATGATTGCTCAGGGGGAATTCAAAAGGGTGCTGACTGCCGATACCGGCGAAAAGACAGAGATCCTGCGCGCGATCTTCGGAACGGAGCGGTTCAGCATCCTGCAGGAGAAGCTGAAAGAGAAAACGGATGAATGCAGACAGGAATATGAAAAACTCAGCACAGATATGCGCAGCCGTTTGCAGCAGGTGGAGTGTCAGCAGGACAGCCCGCTTGCCGAAAAGGTCACAGAAATGAAAATGAAGAACAGTGAAGTGGTGATCTCCCCGACGGAGAGCGCTGAACTGATCGGAATGCTGATCCGTGAGGACAGGGAAAGCTGCAAAGCCTGTGAGGAAAACTTCAAGGAAACATCGGAGGAGATCGATCAACTGAACACAGAGATCGGTAAGGCGGAGGAACGTGAAAAGCAAAGGGAAAAGTATCTTCAGACAAAAGCAAAGCTCAAAGCAGAACAGGAACGTCTGCCGCAGGTACAGTAAATGTTTGAGAAGGTGAGCGGCAATCAGGAAAAGTCATTGGCTCTTGAAGGGGAGATCGGCGCTTTGAAGGGTAAAAGACCCGAATATGAAAAGCTCGAAAGGCTCATAAAGGAACAGACCGAGACCGAAAAGAAATGCGCCTTAGGATACAGAAGGCTCACCGAAAAAACAGAGCAGCTCGAAAAGACAGGGGAGCAGACAGCAGCATTAAAAAAACAGCGTGAGACGTTAGCGGATGTGGATGTGCAGGCGGAAAAGCTGAGATCGGAAAACAAGGAATGCACAAACCGTATCGTGCGGCTCAGAGAAGTCATGCGTGAACTGATGGATCACACAAGGAACGAAAACGCAAGACAGACTGCGCTGAAACAGTATCAGGCAGACAAGTCCGATCATGAACAAAAGCAGACCGATGCCGTAAACCTGCAAAATGCATTCCTGAACGAACAGGCAGGTATCCTTGCAGAGGAACTGAAACCGGGTCGGCCGTGTCCCGTGTGCGGCTCATGCGAGCATCCGAGGATCGCCCACAAAACAGACCATGCGCCAACAAAAGAACAGGTCACGAAAGCAAGAGAAGCAGCAGATGCCGCTTATATCAAAGCAGGCAAAACCGCCGAAATGCACAGCAGGGCAAAGGCGCTTTGTGAAAAGAATCTGGAAACACTGAAAACGTTTTCGCTGGAACGCTACGGCGAAGAAAAAACACCGCAGGAATTAAATGCAGCCGTGAAAGAAGAAGGCGTTGAGCTGAAAGCAAAAATCGAAGATAACGAAAAGA
>ONYV01000149.1 GCA_900322105.1 uncultured Eubacteriales bacterium
ATGGCGATCGGCGTTTTCAGCTCATGACTTGCATCCGTTACAAACTGTTTCTGCAATTTTGCATTTTCCGCAAAAGGCTTGACGATCATCTTTGACAGAAAAGAAAACACGACCGTTATCATCACCACAAACGCCAGCGAAATCAGCGAGATAAACAGCAGCAGCATCCTGATCGAATACAGTTCATTGGAGCAGTCTAAAAAGACGACCATTTTGTTGTCCTTATCAACACGAAAACGGTAATTGTCAAAGTAGCCTGTCGACTGATCCTTTGCCAGCACATCTTCTGCCATATCAATGGCTTCAACGGCGTCAACGGCTGCAATATGCTCAACATCCGTTTCGACAACATCGTTTTCATCGTTCGTCTTAGCGATAAAATAACGCATACGATACGGCGATTCTTCGTCATAGGAAGTGATCCTCTGCTCGTCCTTTTTCAGGTCTTTATATTCGCTGAACATCGGAAGCTTTCCGCCGTTCGTGCTGATCAGCTCTGTCGCAGAATCCGAACGGTGATCGAGCTGCATCTGTGTAGAAAGACCAAAAACAATGATCGTCAGGAGAAACACGACCGTAGCCGATAAAAATACCCCCAGCACGATCTTCACACGCAGCTTTTTCATATTCATAGCTTATTCCCCTAACGCATAGGTGTTGTCACGTATCAGCACCTTGACCTTTGCTCTGATCTGTATCAGTTTATTTCTCAGGTAATACACATAAAGTTCCGCCTTTTCGGGACTTTCCTTCTTGTTCCATACCTGCGTGTTGATCTCGTCGGCTGTATAATATGTACCAATATTCCGTATCAGAAAAGACAGCACATCCGCTTCGGGATTGCTCAGGCGCAGACTGCCTTTGTCGGAACGCAGCTCACAAGTGTTGGTATCCAGTTCAATATTCGCATATTTAATGACAGTATGACGATAATCGATATTTCTGCGCAAAAGCGACTTCAATCGAACGATCAGTTCCTTCATGGCAAAAGGCTTAGCAAGATAATCATCTGCGCCAACGGTCAACCCTTCCACACGATCGTCCAGCGACGCTTTCGCCGTGAGCATCAAAACAGCGGTGAAGTTGCCTTCCTGCCGCATTTGTCTCAGCACTTCGATACCGTCTACCCTCGGCATCATGACATCGAGTATCACCGCATCAAAATAATCATTTTTCAGCGCGTCGAGTGCCTCCTGTCCGTCATATACGGGCGTTACTTCAAAGCCTTCCATTTTGAGTATTTCCACAACTGCAACAGAAAGCTGTCTTTCGTCCTCAGCATATAATACCTTCATGTTGTTCAGCTCCTTTGTATCATATCTCTGATTGTCTGCATGGTCAGATCGGTAGACGCCATTTCATCGGCGCAGCGTTTCAGTTCGTCTACGATTAGCGCCGTGTTTCGGATCGTCTTTTTATATTTGAGCTGATGCTCCAGACTTGCCCAGCAGTCCATTGCGATGGTACGCATCTGTATCTCTACATTAACAGAATCGAATCCGCCGACATGAAACGGAACATTCAGGATGACATGAAGGCTTCTGTATCCGTTCGGCTTTGCTTCTGCAATATAATCCTTGACTGTCTGTACCTTCCAGCAAGTATCCTGTTCGATCAGCTCCAGCACGGTATAGATATCTCCGACAAAATGCGTGACGACCCTTGCGCCAACGATATCCGAAAGGTATTTCAGTCCGTTTTCGGGTGTTTCGGGCAAGTTCTTGCGCCGCAGCTTTTCTTTCATGCTTTCTGCGCTCTTGATACGGCATTTGAGATGCTCCGCCACCGCTGTTTCAGAATCTGTACTGATGCTGTCCAGCAGCTTTTGGATCTCTGAGATCAGCAGCTCCTGTACCCTCTCCAATTCATCCGCATAAGCGCCATAAAACGCTCTGTCTTCCACTTTCATTTCTCTGTCCTGTCCTCTCATGGTCATTTGATACCTTCATTTTCTCATCTTTTCTCTTTTCCGTCAAGTCTTTTTTGGGAGAAACCCACGGAAATCAATTTTGTCGGGGCAGTTACACCGGGGAAAGCCGCAATGTTTCAACAAAGGGTTCTCCCCCCAGACCCCCTCCCCTTTCATATTCAGGAAAAAGCTACGTCAAGGGACATCATCAGGACGAAGCCAAAAGAGAATGCGATAGCAGACAGATAAGAAGACGTATGCAAAGTGAGATCGGGGATTAGTTCTTCCACGACAACATAGATCATTGCGCCTGCGGCAAAGGACAGCAGATACGGCATGATCGGCAGGATCAGACTTGTCAGAAAAATCGTCAGCGCACCTGCGGCAGGTTCTACTGCGCCTGACAGCACTCCTTTCCAAAAAGCCTTCATTTTTGAACAGCCGTTTGCTTTCAGCGGCATGGAGATGATCGCGCCCTCAGGCACATTCTGTATGGCGATCCCCAGCGACAGCACCATCGCAGACGCAAGAGATACGCCGCTTAAAGGCTGCATCGCCGCAGACAGTGCAATTCCTATCGCCATGCCCTCCGGTATATTATGCAGTGTGACAGCAAACACCATCATCCCTGTTTTTCGCGTTTGAAGATTTTTCTGCTTTCTTTTGCGCATCATTCGATCGGAAAGCATCAAAAACAAAACGCCGCTCAGAAATCCTGCGCAGGCAGGGATAAACGCAAAACGTCCTCCGCCTGACAATTCGATCGCAGGCAGCAGCAGCGACCAGACGGACGCTGCTGTCATCACTCCTGCAGCAATTCCGATCAGCAGCGCTTCCAAGCGACAATTCATATAATCCTTCATCAAAAAGACAGCCGCCGCTCCCAGCGCAGTTCCCAGAAACGGCAGCATAAGTCCCAAAAGCAAACCACCCTGTTCCATCAATTTTCATCACCTCTGAACGATTTTCAGGGGCTAAAAAACACCGCAGATCAGCAGCCCTGCTGCATACTATTCCGAAAAGTACAAAACCGTGAATAGACTTCCTCGGAAACTTCCGAGGAAGTCTAATGTACACTCACGGTCAAAAGCACTTATGAAAAAACTGCGATCAAAAGGGCATGGAAACAGTTCCATGCCCTTTTGTCTGTTATGTGTCTTTACGGTTATTTCTGGCATACTTTGCGGACTTTTTTACCACAGTGTCTTTTTTGAGCCATCTGCCTTTGGTGGTTACTTTTGTTTCGGCTGCGTTTTCCGTAACGTCAGACTCAGCCGTTACCGACAGTTTCGGACTCTCGGTGATTTCCTGTTCTTTCTGAGGTTCAGCACTCACTGCATCATCTTTTGCTTGTGACTCCGCCGTGTACTCTTCTGACTTGTTTTCATCAGGTACGGCGTTCATGTTTGCTTCGTTTGCCGCTCCTGTCTCCGCTTTCAGCTTATCGCTGCCATCATTCGCCATATCGTCAATGAGCGGCAGTGTGCCGTCTTCGTTTTCTTCCCGGGCGTCTTTCGTCAGATGGCGGCCTGCACTGCGGGCATCACCGTGGAGTTTCTCACGGACGCCGAGCACGTGGAGCTCGAGGTCCGCGCCGACGCCATCCCCAGCCGCATCATCTACAGTGTGCGCAGCAAGAGCCGCGAGCTGCTGGAGCGGCTGCGCCTTGGTCCCGCCATGATGGAGGAGCTGTACCGGGCCTGCTCGTCCCGCTCCGAAATTGTTGCCACCTTCCTCTCGGTGCTGGAGCTCTGCAGCATGGGACATGTGCACATCGACCGGGAGGAGACCGGCTACCGCCTGCGTTTCATCGGCGGGGACACGGACGAAATTTTGAAGACGATCGAAGAATAGGAAATCGATTCATATGGATATTTCTGCCGCACTTGAGGCTATACTGTTTGCTGCGGGGGAGAGCGTCCCCCTGGCGAGACTTTCCCTGGTCCTGGATACCGACGAGACGGAACTGGGCCGGATCGCAGCGGCGCTCTCGGAAAAATACGAGCGGGAGGAGCGGGGCATTCGCATCCTCCGCCTGGGGGACAAGCTGCAGATGTGCTCCGCGCCGGACTACGCCCCCTATGTGATCAAGACCCTGGAGCAGCGCAAGCCCCCCATGCTCTCCCAGAGCGCGCTGGAGACC
>ONYV01000246.1 GCA_900322105.1 uncultured Eubacteriales bacterium
GAAACGCTGAAAACCGCCCTTTGCAGTCACTTTAGCACTGCGAAGGGCGGTTATTTCTGATGTTTGCTTTATATACGGTTTTGCAAAAAAAGCCATTGACTTTCTTTCTCAAGAGATGCTTTGAAACGTTCGCTGTCACAACGATCAGATATCCTTATCGAAGAGAAAGTGGTAAAAGTCCTTGTAGTCGGTTCTTTTGTCCTGAGAAAACCGGATAGCGTCCCTCGGGTGCTGATTCAGACGTCCTGTCAGCAGATACGGGATATCATAGCCCCAGATCAGCCCTTCTTCACGAAGGGGTACGATGTGCTTTTCAATAAAGGACAGCAGCGGACTGATATGGTATTTCGGGTTTTTCAGGAAGCCCAACAGCAGCTCGGTCGGACAGTTGCCTGCGCCTCTGCCAAGACTGCTGACGGTAGAATCAAGATAGCTGACGCCCATTGTCAATGTTTCAATGGTATTGGCAAAAGCAAGCTGCTGATTGTTGTGGGCATGGATGCCGATTCGCTTGTTATACTTATCAGCGATATTCAAATATTTTTCGGCATATCTTCTCATCTGCTCAGGATACAAAGAACCGTAGCTGTCCACGATATAGATGTTGTCCACGCAGCTTCTGCCGATCAGTTCGAGCGCATCATCCAGATCCATGTCATTGGATTTTGACACCGCCATGATATTGATCGAAGTTTCATATCCCTTTTTGTTGCAGTATTCCACGATCTCCAGCGCAGAAGGAATGGTGTTGATATAGGTTGCCACACGCACCATGTCGATGGGACTGTTGGCTTTGTCAACGATATCCTGACGGAAATTCGTTCTGCCGACATCCGCCATCACGGCGATCTTCAGCCCTGTGTCATTATCCCCGACAATATCATAGATATCGTCATCGTTACAAAACTTCCATTTGCCGAATTTGTCGGTATCGAACTGTTCCTTGGACGCTTTATAGCCAAATTCCATGTAATCAATACCCGATCTGATGTTGCACTGATACAGATCTTTTACAAAATCATCCGTAAAGAAAAAGTTATTGACCAGTCCGCCGTCTCTGAGGGTACAGTCCACTACCTTAATGTCCGGTCGGAATGATACTAATTCACCCTTTTTTAACATACTGTTATTCCTCCTCTTTCCGTTTATCCTGCTCGGGATAACGCTTCCATTATACACCTGTTCCGACTGTTTGGCAATATTTATTCTGCAAAAACAAAAGCCGCTGCCTGAAAATCCGCAGTTTGTCTTTTGGAAGCCCGAAAGCGGATTATTTTTTCCGCTCATGCGGATTATGCTTGATTCTGTCGTCATAATTCGCTATAATAGAACGGTAACGATTAACAAGATAATCGGAAAGTCTATTTATATGGAGGTCAAATCATATGGGAATGACAATGTCACAGAAAATTCTTGCCGCTCATGCAGGACTGGATTCAGTCAAAGCAGGACAGTTGATCGAAGCAAAGCTCGATATGGTGCTTGGCAACGATATCACATCGCCTGTTGCGATCAACGTCTTTAACGACGGCAAGGCATCAGGCGTTTTTGACAATACAAAAATCGCTATGGTCATGGATCACTTTACTCCGAACAAGGATATCAAGGCAGCAGAACAGTGCAAGCAAGTCCGTCAGTTTGCCGACAAGTATGATATCGTGAATTTCTTTGATGTCGGACAGATGGGTATTGAACATTCGCTCCTCCCCGAACAGGGACTGGTAGGTCCGGGAACTCTCTGCATCGGCGCCGATTCACACACCTGCACTTACGGCGCACTGGGCGCATTCTCCACAGGTGTTGGCTCAACAGATATGGCGGCAGGCATGATCAGCGGCAAAACATGGTTCAAAGTCCCCTCCGCTATTCGCTTCAACCTTATCAACAAGCCTGCTCCCTTTATCAGCGGCAAAGATATCATCCTGCACATCATCGGCATGATCGGCGTTGACGGTGCGCTTTACCGCTCAATGGAATTTTTCGGAGACGGTTTGCAGTATCTCGGCATTGACGACAGACTTTGTATTGCCAATATGGCGATCGAAGCAGGCGCTAAAAACGGTATCTTCCCTGTGGATGATATCACAAGAGCGTATATCAAGGACAGATTCAAGGGTACGGCAGTAGAATATACTGCGGATGATGACGCTGAATATGACGAGGAATACACCATCGACCTGTCTGCGCTCCGTCCGACCGTTTCATTCCCTCATCTTCCCGAAAATGCCCGTACCGTTGACGAGATCGGTGAAACAGAAGTCAAGATCGATCAGGCTGTTATCGGCTCCTGCACCAACGGACGTATTTCCGATCTGCGCGCAGCAGCAGAGATCCTCAAGGGCAGAAAAGTTGCCAAGGGCGTTCGCTGCATCATTATCCCCAGCACACAGAGCGTTTATCTTCAGGCAATGCACGAAGGACTGTTCGACATATTTATTGAAGCAGGCGCTGTTGTTTCCACTCCTACCTGCGGTCCATGTCTTGGCGGTCATATGGGTATTTTAGCAAAGGGCGAAAGAGCCATCTCAACGACCAACCGTAACTTTGTCGGCAGAATGGGTCATGTAGAATCCGAAGTGTATCTGGCAAGTCCTGCTGTCGCTGCCGCCAGCGCTGTCACAGGATATATTTCCGATCCTGCCGCTGTGAT
>ONYV01000090.1:0-676 GCA_900322105.1 uncultured Eubacteriales bacterium
GTTCCGTTTGAAGTAGATCGAGAGTGCCTGAAAAGGATCGCTTTCTACACCTTTCGATTTTGAAAATGAGACAAAAAAACATCCTGACATACATGATCTGTCAGGATGTTTTATTTTGTCAATGTTGATCTGCGGAGGGTTTGGAATCTGTCCAAAGCTCACTGTGGTCAAAAGGATTGCCAAGCTCCTGCAGGGCAAACAGCAGACGAATGTAAGATTCATGATAAGGGACAAAATTACCCGTGCGTATCATGTCAAGGATCGTTTCACACCCTGCCCATGCCGCATCCTTTACTTCATCGGGCTGCAGTGTGAGAGAATCGAGGTCTGTATCGAGTGTAAGGATATAGATGTCATCAAAACCCTCTTCAAAGTGCATGGTCACTTTCGGACGAAGCACTGAAAAGTCTGCATGGATGCCAAGCTCTTCAAAAAGCTCACGCTGTGCGCCCTCAGCGGAGTGTTCACCGCTCTTGACCTGACCGCCTGCAGAAAGATCCCATTTGTCAGGCAATGATTTTTTGGTGGACTGCCGCTGCTGGATCAGCATTTCTCCCTTAGTGTTAAAGATGCAGATATGCACCACCAGCCGACAGGCGTTTTTGGGTATCTTTTCGCCGCGCTTGATAGAAACGTTCAGCGGCAGATGGTTTTTATCATACAAATCGAGCCATTC
>ONYV01000090.1:697-6450 GCA_900322105.1 uncultured Eubacteriales bacterium
ATTCTTCTTTTCTACTCATAGACCTTCTCTGCCACTTCTCCCTGCTTTTTATAGATGCTGTCCGATGGCACAACCCCCCTGACCATAGAAAGGGGATAAACGGTAGCGTTTCTGCCGATGACCGTGCCGGGATTCAGAACGGAATTACAGCCGACTTCGACATGATCGCCGACGATCGCACCGAATTTTTTCAGCTCTGTTGCTAATTTTTCATCCTCCCTGCGCACGGTGACCATACTTCTGTCGGATTTCAGATTAGAGGTGATAGCGCCCGCACCGAGATGCGCCTGAAAGCCTAAAATGGAATCTCCGATATAGTTATAATGCGGCACCTGCGCTTTGTCAAAGATGATGCAGTTTTTCAGTTCGGTAGAATTGCCGATCACCGCACCTCTGCCGATGATGGCGCTTCCTCTGATAAAAGCGCAGTGTCTGATCTCTGCTTCGGGACAGACGATCAAAGGTCCGTGCAGATAAGCGCTTTCTGCGACGGAGGCGCTTTTGGCGATCCAGATATTGTCATCCTTTTGAATGTATTCGTCTTTCGGCAAAGCTGCGCCGAGCTTCATAATAAATTCTGATATCTTCGGCAGAGCCTCCCAAGGATAAACAAGCCCCTCAAAAATATCCGCTGCAACGGTTTTTGTCAGATCCAGCAGCGCATGGACGGTCAGTTCATGATTCATTTGTTGCACAACCTCCTGTGATAGTTACTTACTCGTTCGGCAGCTGATAAAAGCCCCACATTTCGTCCTGAAACTTACCTGCGGCAAAGGTGATCGTTTTGGCGTTCGTCACGATCTGATAGACGGAAAAACTATAAGGCTTTTTGTCTTCAGGATCCAGTACGATATCACACACGCCCTGAGACTGCCACTTGTTGGTAAATACATCGATCCCTTCAATACAGAACCGCCTTCCGTCAGAGCGGCCGAGAAACGTATAGTTTTTCAATTCCTCACTTCCTTTTTCACCAAACATCCACATTCTGAAAAAATCAAATCAGTTTCCTGATGCGCAGATAGGACAAGATCATCTCAACAGCGCCCTCGATCCCTGTTTTTGTACTGTTCAGACAAAGATCATAATGTTCGGGAGTACCCCATCCGCCGGTTGCGTAATTGTTGTAGTAATTTGCTCTTGCCTTATCGTTTTTTCTCATCATTGTCTTTGCCTTATCATAGGAAACGTTATATTTTGCAGAAACGTGTATGGCTCTTGCTTCTTCTTCAGCGCAGATAAAGACACTGACAAGGTCTTTTCTGTCAGCAAGAACGTGGTCTGCGCACCGACCCACAATGACGCATGGCTTTGTGGCCGCTTTTTTGATGATATCATACTGGAGCAGATAGAGCTTGTCGTTCATCGGCATATTCGGCACGATCCCATAGTCACTGCTGACAGCAGACGATGCGCCGATTGAGAGAGCATAGAGCAAACTGTTGCCGGCTTTCTCGTCTACCTTTTCAAAGTATTCTTCGCTGATACCGCTTTTCTGAGAAGCCAACTCGATCAGCTTTCTGTCATAGAAATCAACGGATAGCTTTTTGGCAAGGAGTTTTCCGATATCTCTGCCCCGACTGCCAAATTGTCTTGCGATAGTCACTACCATAATGATTCACCTCTGATGCATAAATTTTACAATTCCATTATAGCAGATTTTTATATAAATTCAAATATTTTTTTGTGATATATCAGCGTATATCATGGATCAATCCGAAGTTTTTCTTGCTGCACTGAAATCAACAAAACCATCCTGCGCATGAAAGACGATGCCCGATACATTTTTTGCGCAGACGAAGTAATTGTTTTCGGCATACAGAGGATAGAAGATCCCTTCTTCCAAAAGATAGCGCAGTGTGTTTCTCATTTCGGAAAGATCAGAACGGGCGGTTGTGTGAAGCCGATGCAATCGTTCATCAAATACAGGGTCTGAAAGGTCAGCAGGGTTGTAGGCACTGTCGGAAGAGAAGGTTTCCAAAAACGATAAAGGATCGTTCGAGTTGATCGGAACAGGCGCGATCGCCGCAAAGTAATCCCCTGACCGAATACGTTTTTTCAGTTCATCCCTTGGCAGCGGTTCTTTGTTGATGTATCTGTCCGTCAGCGTGTTCCAACGTTCTATCAGAGCGTTCACGACCTGCTGTGTATCGGGATCATCATCGCAAAGGATCGTCAGCTTTGGAAAAGTCTGCGCACCCAATTGATCCATCGCTTTTTTTAGTGTATCGGCGGCATGAGCGTCGTAAGGAACGGCAATTTTTGAGAGTATATCGAACAGACCGCCTGTGTTATCGGAAGTGTCACACATTTCGGATAACGAGCTGAGGGACAGATGTTCTTTTGGCAGCAGATCGATCAAAGCCGATCTTTGCAAAGATGACAGCAGCGCATTTCGGATCGTTTTATGGCAAAACAGCTCATGCTGTGTGTTGAATGTGATCCCCAAAACATCCTGAGAATAGGCGGTCAGCGGAAGCTGCTCGGCTTTGGCAAGCGCTGATTCGTTTTCGGGCAGCGGACAACAATCGACTGCGCCGTTTTCGATTTCCTGACAAGCGGATGCAGGAGTTTCTTTGAAAGAAATAAAGACGCCTGCGGGGATCGGTTCATTTTCTCCTTTGTATGCGGTGTTCTTTCGCAAATGGAGCGATACGCCCGGTGTCCAGTCGCAGCTGCCGACAGAAAATGCGCCGTTTGAGATGAGCTTGTCAGGTTCTCTTCCATACTGACCGCAGGTATCTTCAAAAAACGCTTTGCGGCAGGGCATGGCTGCAGGAGATGTGAGCGAAGAGAGAAAATCGGGATCGGCAAGCTCCAACTCAATGATGAGCGTATCATCAGACGGATAAACACCAAGGGAAGACAGCGGCAGCTCTCCTTTGTATACTTTCTCTGCGTTTTTGATCGAAAAGAAATCAGACACATTTTTGCAGCCTGTTTCGGGTGAAAGTGCGCGGCAGATCCCGAAATAAAAATCTTCGGCGGTGACAGACGTTTTGTCGCTCCATTTTGCATCTTCCCTCAATCGAAAAGAATAGACACGACCGTCATCGGAGATGCTCCAGCTTTTTGCAGCGCCGGGAATGATACATTCGTTTTCGTCCAGCCGTACCAGTCCTTCAAAGAGGTTGGTCACGATGAGCCTTGCAGACGGGTCATCAGCGATCTGCGGATCGAGCGAATCCGGTTCGTGAGTCAGATTGTAATAAATTGTCGCATCTTGCGGCGCCGAAGACTTCTTTCTGCATCCGCAAGGAACGAGAAGCAAGAAGCAAAGCGTCAGGCAAAGAGCTGTTTTCAACGGTTTCAATCGTGAAGATCTCCTTTTTTGGAAGGTGCAGACAGATCGACAGGTGACGGAGTGCGCCGGTCATTTATCTGTTTGTCAGTTTTGCCTTAATGATAGTATGAAACCTCATTCATGTCAAGAAAAATCGTTCCCGAAAAATCGGGTTTTTCCGACAATGATATGACTTCTTTATCCGTTATCCTGCTTGACACGATCATGATGATAGTGATATAATTTTTGATACAGACAGGGAGAAACATCTCTGTACTATATTTTCAGAATCAGGAGAGAAACAGCTATGGATATCAAAGCAAAGATCGGAGATTTAGCAGCAAAGATCACAGGAGACGCCGCTATGAAGGAGAAATTTGAAAAGGATCCCGCAGGCACTGTCAAGGGCTTAGTGGACAATATACCGCCCGAGCAGCAGCAGGCGATCATTGAGGGCATCAAAGCCAAGATCAATCTCGATAAGTTAGGCGGACTGGGCAATCTTTTTGGCGGTAAGAAATAAGCAGCGAAAAAGAGTTGCAATGATAGAATGAATACCGGCAACAGGGGCGGAACGTTCCGCTCTTTTTGTTGTACAAAAAAATGGAAGAAAACAGAGTTCAGCGATCCTGCGGCGTACTCGCATACGGCCGATCCCCCTTGTCGTATGATAAAGGTCAGAACCATGCTGTCGGGATTCTGACAGCAAACGGAAAAAGGATCGCTGACATGAAAAAGAGCGAATGAAGGAGGGACGATCATGGCAAGCGAAGCTAAACAATTTCATTGCCCGAACTGTCTTGCCGATCTGAAATTCTCACCGACAGGTCAGAATTTTGTCTGTGAATACTGCAAAAGCACCTTCACAGAAGCGCAGGTCATGGAAGTCCAGCGCAAATATATGGATCTTGAAAGCTATTATCAGGACGATATCGGACAAATGCCGCCTGAAATGCAGATGGACGATCGGGAAAGAAAGAACAGAGAACGGTTTCAGGAAGAAACCAATCTGTATTCCTGCCCGAGCTGCGGCGCAGAGATCATTTCTGATGCCAACACGGCGGCAGCGTTTTGCTACTATTGTCATAATCCCGTCATTCTCAAAGGACGGGTCGATGGAATGTATCGTCCGTCAATGGTGCTGCCCTTTGCATTTGATAAAGACAATGCGGTGGAGTATTTCAATAATTGGGCTAAGAAAAAATGGTTCGTACCAAAGACACTGTTTTCCCAAGCGCAGCTTGAAAAGCTGACAGGGCTGTATGTGCCTTTCTGGGTAGCAAGATCGACCACTTCCTGCCGAATGGAAGCGGTGGGCGAAAACGTCCGCACATGGACCAGCGGCGGTTACCGCTATACCGAAAAGACACGATATAAGGTCGTGCGTGACGCTGCGATCGATTACGAGGGCGTGCCGGCGGACGGTTCGCAGAAGATCGAGGATCTTCTGATGGAAGCGATCGAGCCGTTTGATTATAAAAAAGCAAAGCCATTTGATATGGCATATCTCAGCGGCTTTTATGCGGACAAGTATGACGTAGATAAGGAACAGGTATTGCCAAGGATACAGCAGAGAATGTATCTGAATAACGGAAAAATGCTGGACGCAACGACAAGCTATCAGACACTTGCTTCCAGAAGGCAGTATGATAAAACAGAAGCCCTCAGCTGGGATTATATGCTGCTGCCTGTTTGGTTCATGACATTTGACTACAAAGGAAAGCTGTGGGAATATGCTGTCAACGGACAAAGCGGCAAGGTCGCAGGAGAGCTGCCGATCTCAAAAGGGAAATTAGCGGCTTTCTGTGCTGTAATCGCTCTTTTAGTAACACTGCTGATCTTCTTCGGCGGATATTTTGCGGAAGGAGCTGGCTGGATATGAGACTCAAAAGGATCACGACTGTTCTTATTTGCGTACTTGCGCTGATATGCTGTTCTTTTGGCAGCGTAACTGTCTTTGCAGAGCCTGTTGATTATCAAGACTTAAACGGGCTGCTTTTTGAATCTGATGAAACATTTTTCTACGACGAGATGTCATGGACCGGTTTTGACACAGCTGATACTATCAGATCTCAGCTTGAATCCATGTCGGAAACATTTCAAATGAATGTCGGATTATATCTTGCCGTTGGAGGAAGGACACAGGAGGAGATGGATCAGGCGGCAATTGACGGCGCTGAAATGCTGGACGATAAGTCGGGGGCGTTTAACTCCTCGGTGTTTCTCTTTTTTGATACATCGGAGAAAATCGAAAACAGTCTTCATCTTGCATTTGTTCAGAAAGATGGCGAAAAGCGGATCACTGCGGCTCAGCAGAAAAAAATACAACAGCTTATCCGGGAAGATATGAGCAGAGCAGCATCCGAATATGAAGCGTTTTTGCTGGATGAGCCTCTGTACCGAAGAAAGGCTTTATCGGCAGCAACTGCATTTGGAAGGGCGTTGTCTTCAGAACTTGGTATCGAACTTA
>ONYV01000299.1 GCA_900322105.1 uncultured Eubacteriales bacterium
GCATTAAGCGGGTAAGATGACGCAAGACATTGAAGCCCAAAAAAGTCTGTTGATTTCCGTGGAAGAAAAGAATGATGATAGACAGACCGCTTGATTTGTGGTAAAATCGGAGCAGTAAGTAATATCGGGAAGGAGAAAGCACATGAAGATTACAAAGATCGTTGTAACAGGCGGACCCTGCGCCGGAAAATCGACGGCGATGAACAGGGTGCAGTCTGCTTTTGAAAAAATGGGCTATCGGACGCTGTTTATTTCGGAAACGGCGACGGAACTGATCACGGGCGGCGTTTCACCGCAAAGCTGCGGCAGTAATGCGGATTATCAGTTGTGTCAGATGGAGTTACAGCTTGAAAAAGAAAGGATCTATGAACAAGCCGCAAGGACGATGGATGCAACCAAAGTGCTGATCGTCTGTGACAGAGGTGTGATCGACAATAAGGCATATATGACCCAAGAGGAATTTGAGACAGTGCTGAAAAAGATCGGGATGAACGAAACAGAGCTGCGTGACCGTTATGACGGTGTGTTCCATCTGGTGACGGCGGCAAAGGGCGCAGAAGATTTTTATACCACTTCCAACAATGCCGCCAGAAGAGAAACCATTGAAGAAGCGGTCGATATCGACAACCGACTGATCTCTGCATGGACAGGGCATCCTCACCTGCGTGTGATCGACAATCATACAGGTTTTGAAGAGAAAATGAAGATGCTGATCTCTGAGATTGCCTTCTTTTTGGGAGAACCCGAGCCGCTTGAGATCGAGCGTAAATATCTGATAGAATACCCTGATCTTGATTGGCTGGAGCATCATCCTTACTGCCGCAAGGTGGAGATCACACAGACCTATTTCAAAACAGACAGCGGAGAAGAGATCCGTCTGCGTCAGCGAGGGGTGAGCGGCAGCTATGTTTATTATCAGACCATCAAGCGCAAGATCAGCGATATCAGACGCATCGAGATCGAAACGAAGCTGACGAGAGCGGAGTTTTTAGAAAAGATGATGAACGCCAAGGGAGCGAAAAAACGGATCAGCAAAACAAGATATTGTCTGATGTATGAAGGACAGTATTTTGAGATAGACGTGTTTCCGTTTTGGAACGATCAGGCGTTTATGGAGATCGAATTGAGAAGTGAAGACCAGAAAATACAGTTTCCGCCGGAACTGAAGATCATTCGTGAGGTATCGTCAGACCCTGCGTTTACCAACAGCAGCCTTGCAAAACCGATCGAGGACTAAGGATTCATCGGATCGGTCGTTTTTGCATCAGCACAGATTGATTCCATACTGCATGAGAGCAGACTATTTTCAGCCGGAGGATCTTCGGCTGTGTTTTTGTTATAAATGTGATAATACACATACAAATCGAGACCGTTAAAAATTCCTCATATCTTTTTGAAAATTCCACAAACATTCCACATACTTTCCTTTTTATTTCCTAAGTAGGGTCATATAATACAGACACAACAAAGACAAACACTGATACCACATCAGGTCTTTGGAAGCAAGTAAACCATCAATGAGTAATTTAAGGAGGTAATTCTTATGTTGAAAAAGAGTATCGTTATCATATTGACCGCCCTGATGTTATGCGCAGCGGCAGCCTGTCAGAAGGCGAATAACGGCGAAGGAACAGCAGAAGCAAGTATTGTTGTTTCAGAGACATCCGAAGCAAGCAAGAGTGAGAGTGAATGGGTCAATCCGTTTGAAAACACATCTTCCGACAGTACGGAAACTTCAAATAATCAGTCGTCTTCTCAAACGCCTTCACAGGAACTTTCGGGAGAAAACGAAGCGGTGCCTTCGGATGTTCCCCCCGAAATGCCCGAAGGAATGCCTGAACCTCCCGCCGATAACGGACAGGGTGATTTCAGACAGCATGGAAACAACATGATGCCGCCGAATCAAAGCGGAACTGCTGAAAACAGCGGCAAGATCAGCAATAACTTCAATCCGCAGGGCAATACAACGGTCACGCCCGACACAGGCACATCTTCCTCAAAAGCGACAGCAGAAGAGCTGAAAAGCTCAGAGATCTTCACCGACCGTGACTTAGCCCAGACAGCAGATGTTTCCTCTGCTGTGACCATTACCGCTCAGGACGGCAAAACAGAGACCATCACCACCGCAGGCGTTTATATCATCAGCGGCACGGCATCCGAATTTACCGTTA
>ONYV01000010.1 GCA_900322105.1 uncultured Eubacteriales bacterium
CAATACCTGTGAAAGTGATCTCATATGTGCCGGCAGTCTTTCCCTCATTGATCTCAACGGTGTAGTCTTTGTCAAGTTCAAGGGTCTTGTTTGTGAGAGTATCTGTGCCGTCCCAGAAATCTTTGTAGACGAGCTTTGCAGTCGGGGTGTAGGTCTTGCCGTCATAGGTGATAGTCGAATTCCATGTAGACCCTACTTCTTCTTCGCTGCGCGCTGTGCCTTCGCCGTCAAGGTCAACGTATGCGGTCAGTTCTGCAACGTTCTTTGCGGTGATCTCGTAGTTCTTGAACAGGTAGTAAGTAGAATTCAGGAACTTAGCGCCGGTATTGACACGATAAGAACCGATATCAGTGCGAACATTGCCGTCCCAGTCTTCATTATTGGGAGTATTCTCCTGGAAAGCAGGCTTGCCGATGAACTCGACAGGTCCTTTATTGCCGTATTTCTCGGCTGCCGTCTTATATGCTTCGTTTTTGCCCAGATTGTCCTGCGTGATCTCGATCTTCTCGCCGTATTTATATGTACCGTCACCATGTACGGTCAGTTCTGCAAGTGTTTCAAACACATTGCCGACCTCTGTGTCGCACTCAACAAGCAGTCGGTAGTCTGTGGAAACTCTTGCGTCGTGTTTGTGGCTTGCTTTGCCGATGTTTGCGGTCAGCTTTGTAACTTCGTAAGTATAGTTACCTGCATAGGGGTTGCCTGTTTCGTCAGGATCACATTTTGTAGTCTTCACGCCTTCAAAAGTAAGAGCGGCTTTGGAAGTGATGGTATAGCCCGGCTCGACAACATATTTTCCTGCCGAAGCAGTAACTTCGTTTTTGTCAGCATCATATACCTTTACATCAAACGCATTATCAAGACCCGAAACATCAAACAGGTTCAGGATCTTAAAGGTCTTTTTAACAGTGCCTGTATAAGTGCCTGTGCCTGTGACGGTCACGGTTGCGGTGCCTGCGTCTGTATTATCCGTATATTCCACCGTATAGTCTGTGTCTTTTGTGAGGGTGTTGCCGTTCAGCGTGACAGTAACAGCAGGAGTGAACGCTTCGCCTGTATATATCACATCTTCCAATCCGCCGATGGTGGCATTGCTGATGTCGCTCCCGATGATCTCGAAGGTCTTTGTGACCTTGCCGACATAATCTCCGATACCGGTCACGTTTGCAGTTGCTTTACCGATTTCTGTATTATCGGCAAACGTCACTTTATAATCGGTGTCTTTGACCAGTTCTGTAGTGCCGTCTTTGACAGTCAGATCGGGTGTGACAGCCTCACCTGTGTAGAGCTGGTCATCAATGTCTCCTATTGTAACGTTAGCAATTTTTTTCGTTCCTCTTCTCAGAGTGCCGCTCTGGTTGCTGATGACAGCATAGTTACCTTCGCCTGAGACCAATTCACCGTCTGCATCGTACCAGCCGTCAACCAATCCTGCATCTGTGGCTTTATTCGGCAGAGTTGAAGTAGCAGCAATAGAAACCTTTTCGCCGACGATCATGCTTTGCAAGACATTACAGTCTCTAAACATCATTTGTGTATTTTGTCCGTTGGATGTATCCCAGCTACTGATATTAAGAGAAGAAAGTGAGGTGCATCCTCTGAACATTTCACTCATATCAGTCACATTGCTGACATTCCATTCGCTCAAGTCAAGCGATTTGATATTTTTGCAGCCGTAGAACATATTTGGAATGCTGGTCACGCTTTGAGTATTCCAATCGCTTACACCCGGATCAGATAAGGCAGAGCAATTCATGAAAAGATATGACATATTGGTCACGTTGCTTGTATTCCATTTGCTTACGTCCACACCGGCCAGATTAGTGCAGCCAGCAAACATCCTGTTCATATCTGTTACATTACTTGTATTCCAGCCGCTTATGTTAAGGCTCGTTAGCGTTGAGCAATTTCGGAACATACTGCTCATATTTGTTACATTACTTGTATTCCAACCTCTCAGATCCGCCTTAGTGATCTTGCCGCAGCCGCTAAACGCCAAACTTATATCCGTTGTGTTTGAAACATCCAGTTTCTTCAGATCAGCTTCTGCAAGGTTGGGGTAGCCAACACACAATTGTGTTATAGACGTATCTGCTTTTGCGCCGTCCAGCGCAACGACCTTTTTGATATTATTGTGGTAATTGTACCATCCATATGAGTTTGCGCCTGTTCCGTTCGGTATCTGACCGAAAATATACAGCGTACCGTCTTCTGTCAAGCCCCAGCAATCAGTGCCATCGGTATATTGAAATTTCAGTACAACAAAACTGTTGCCATCCCGGATCTGCTTCGCACCGACTGTAACATATTCCGATACGTCATTGGTAAAAGTACCGCCTGACACACTGGCGGTGACCGGTTCAGCAACAATATCGTTAACATTAAAACTACCGCCTGAAATACTTACTGTGCTTCCTTCCAAACCACTGGCAAGGTTTGCGGTTCCGCTATAGTTTCCGGTAGTAACAATGTAATTGCCTCCCTTAATGTCTAACGAAGAATCTGCCTGCAGTTTGAATGGCACTCTATTGTTAGACTGCATAACAGTACCTGTGTGGTCATCACTGCTGTCCGTGATCGTCAGTGTTTGATGCACTATAAAACAAGTTGAAGGACCAAACTCGATCTTATGTCCGTTCAGGTCAAGAGTAACTTCCCCCATGGAATTTTCAATATCATTGCTCGTAATACTGATGTCAGCTCCGAGCTTGACATCACCGCCTACCGCAAAGGCAGTTTTCAGATCATTTTCAGTTGTAACGACCGTTACACCCGCCGCACTTGCGACAATGTCTGTGGGCACGACCTGCGCCACCTGCGGAACATACGCAGAAGTAGCAAGCAGCAGCGCCGCAAAGAGTACCGCTGTTGTGCGAGTAAACGCACGTTTGAATTTGCTTTCCATTGGTGTATCACCTTTCTTTTGAAATAATTTTGAAAAAACGCTGTGTTGCTGCCGCAGATCCCTGCGGACGGGAAAGAGAGACGCTTTCTGTTTGAAGCCGTAATAATTGATATTTTTTATCGATTTTATTCTAACTCAAAAGCACTGCATTGTCAACTGATTTTCTGAACTACATCACGCATGATTTGTTTTACCTTCTTTTATCGCAGCACTCCATCATTCACAAATAAAAAGTTGCGCAGGGATCTTTTCAAAGGCTTGCAGGAGGTTCGGGGGGTGCGGGTGTCCGGCAGACACCTTTGCCGAAGGCAAAAGCCGACAGGCAAGACCAAAGTCCTCTGACACTGTTTCGCAAGAAAACTGTTGCAGGAGGGCGGCTGATTTGGTATAATAGGACGTGGTGTATTATGTATGAAAGATATCAAACTCTTTGTCAGTGTTTATCGAGCGGAAACGAAAGCCTGCCCTCCGCTGTATCCTGTATCCGCAGGCGCAGCCTTATATCAAGTCTCTGATCCCCTGCTCCCCTTGCGGGACGATACGGGGGACAACATCTCAAACAGCAACCCTCAGTTTTGCGAACTGACGGTGCAGTATTGGGGATATCGGAATCAGTCTTTCGATATCGGCGGTCTGCTGCATCAGCGGCGGTACTTTGACGTTTCGGATGAGCATCCCTTTGCTTTCGTTGCGCCGCTGTCTGAAAACCTCTACCAGAGTGTGCAAGCCTACTACAACAAACATGACCGTCAGGAATTTGATGACCTTTCATTAACGCTGAATATCATCAAAACGCTTTATCCCGACTATCTCGACAGCGCCAAAGCATACTTTAACGGACATAATGCCTATTTCTGCAATATGTTCATGGCGGACTATCCGCTGTTTTGTGAGTATAGTCATTGGCTCTTTTCTGTTCTTTCAGAGTATACCAAACAAAAACCTGCCCATCTGCAATATCCCCGTGAGCAGGGAAAGATCGCCGAAAGGTTGTTCGGCGTCTACTTTACCCATCTGAAACAGCATACCAATATTCCTTGGGCGGAGCTGCCACGGATTCATTTTGCTTCTGTCGGCGGCGCAACGCCCGAAAATACGTCATTTCAAAAACTCTGGTATAGGCTTTGTCCGCCCGGTTCTCTGCGGCGCGGCATCGTCAGAAAGTTCGGACACTAAAATTTTCTGCATCGCTCTTGAAGGGATGCGCCCATTCTTTCCGCTAAAAGACAGCCATGCTGTTTTTTATATTATATAATATATCAAATATCAAAAAGAAAGGTTGATCTTTATCATGTACGATTATTTAGTGGTCGGAGCAGGTCTTTTCGGCTCGATCTTTGCCCACGAAGCAAACAAAAGAGGCAAAAAAGTTCTGGTCATCGACAAAAGAAGCCATGTTGCAGGCAACATCTACTGCGAACAGATCGAAGGCATCAACGTCCACAAATACGGCGCACATATTTTCCATACCAACGACAAGGCTGTGTGGGAATACATCAATCAGTTTGCAGAGTTCAACAATTACATCAATTCCCCCATCGCCGTCTACAAGGACGAGCTGTATAATCTGCCTTTCAACATGAACACCTTCAGCAGACTGTGGAACATCCGCACGCCCGAACAGGCTAAGAAGATCATCGCTGAGCAGATCGCCGATCTCAACATCACCGATCCGCAGAACCTTGAAGAACAGGCGCTTAGCCTTGCAGGACGTGACGTTTACGAAAAACTCGTCAAGGGCTACACCGAAAAGCAGTGGGGTCGTCCCTGCACAGAGCTGCCTGCGTTCATCATCAAGCGTCTTCCCCTGCGCTTCACCTATGACAACAACTATTTCAACGCAAGATATCAGGGCATTCCCATCGGCGGCTATACCGCTATCATCGACAAGATGCTCAAAGGCATTGAGGTACTGACCGATACCGATTATTTCGAGTGGATCAAGACAAATGCAGACAGCGTTAAAAAGACCGTGTTCACAGGTCAGATCGACGAATTTTTCGGCTATCGTCTTGGCGTGCTGGAATACCGCTCCGTCCGTTTTGAAACGGAAGTTCTCGATACCGACAACTATCAGGGCAACGCCGTTGTCAACTATACCGAACGGGAAGTGCCTTACACAAGGATCATCGAACACAAGCACTTTGAATTCGGCACACAGCCAAAGACCGTGATCTCCAGAGAGTATTCCTCCGAATGGAAGCCGGGCATTGAGCCGTACTACCCTGTCAACAACGACAAAAACAACCGTCTTTATGAAGCATACAAGAAATTAGCGGACGAAACGCCGAACGTGATCTTTGGCGGCCGTCTGGGACACTACAAATATTATGACATGGACAAGGTCATTGACGTTGCCCTTGCCGCAGTGAAGGAAGAATTTGGTGAATAATTCGCTCACAATACTTCGCAGTCTTCTCTTTCCGAAAGGAGATATCTGTCAAAAGGATGCGCTCTATTTTCGCTCTGAAAACGGCTCATCCGTCTACTGCGAAGAGGAACAACAACTGCATATCGAAGGAACAGTCTCTTTCGATACGTATTTCAACATCCTGCCGCTTTCCCGGTACAAAGAATACTGCTCACTTTCGGAGCTGTTTCTGCGTCTGAAGATCGGCGGGGAAGTTACGCTGCGTATTTACGGCGTTTCGGGAGAACATTATATTCAATTATTCCCGAAACGAAAGTACGATCTCTTTCATCCCGATCCTGAAAAACTCGGCGGCAGTTTTGAAGAAGAACTGCTGCTCACAAAAGAGCTTTCTCATTCGTCCGTTTCCGAATGTATCATTGACCTGACATGGCTGCTCGATTCCGACCATGATTTCCTGTATTTTACCCTCAGCGGCAAACACGCCGTATGCAGCGGCGGCGAATTGCTTTGCGGCAGTGATGTCAAAAACGGCGTGAGCATTGCCGCCGTGATCTGCACCTACCGCCGAGAATCCTTCCTGCTGAGGAACCACCGTGAGATCACGGAGTACCTGCACCAAAGCACGGTCTTTCATCCGAACAATATCCACTTCTATATCGTGGACAACGGCAAAACGCTCAACAGCGCTCTGATCGAGAATGAATATGTCAGTCTGATCCCGAACAACAACACAGGCGGCAGCGGCGGTTTTGCAAGGGGTTACTATGAAGCCGTCAGCAGCGGCAAAGACTATACCCATATTTTATTCATGGATGATGATATGATACTGGACAGTGAGATGCTTCTGCGGATCTACAGCCTGCTGCGGCTGAGAAAAGCAGCCTATCAGAACCTGTCCGCAGGCGCTTCCATGCTGAAACTCAGCGACCGTTCCACCCTGCACGAAGCCGCCGCTTTCTGGAACGGAAAACAACTGACTTCGATCGGAAACGGTCTGGATATGACAAACCGTGACCATGTTTTCACGACTGCCTGTCTTCCCGAGGGGAACTATCACGCTTGGTGGTTCTACTGCTTTCCTGCCAACTGGCAGGAAATTCACGGCTATCCCCTGCCCTTTTTTATCAAAGAGGACGACATAGAATATTCCCTGCGCTGCGCCGATCATATCGCTTCGCTGTGCGGTATCGCCGTGTGGCATGAGGATTTCGACAACAAGTACGACGGCTTTCAGGAATACTACATCAAGCGCAACGAACTGATCCTCACATCCGTCTGCCGTCAAAAACCCTATGCGACTTTCCAGATACGAAAGCTGATCCTCTCTGTTATGAAACAGACCGTTTTTCAGCGCTATTTCTTAGCAGACCTCATCTTTCGCAGCTACAAGGACTACCTCAAGGGCTGGAAACACTTTTATCTGACCAATACCATCGAACTGAACAAAGAACTGATGGCGTCCTGCGCGCCGCTGCTGAGTGATGAAGAGCTTCAGGAAACATACGGTATTTCTTTTGACATCAAAAAATATGAGCGTTCTCTGCAAGAGCCTGAAAATCTGAAAAAGCAAGCCCTTACCCTGAACGGCTATCTCATCCCCACGGCTTTTTACCGTCACGACAAGGATGATTTTTCCATCTGCGATCTGGCAAAATGCCGCATTGTCAATTTCTATCGTCACAAACGTGTCCTGCACTATGACACAAATCAAAAAAAAGGTTTTGTGACGGTAATAAAAAAAAGAATGCTCATCAAAAATATCTTTCGCCTGATCGGTCTGTCCTGCCGTTTTCTGATCTGTTATCCTTTTGTACGCAGAGGCTACCGCCGCCACATGAAGGAACTGACAAGCAGTGCGATACACTCCTTTTCTCCGACACCCGAAACACTGCCTGTCGATCTCCCTATCAAAAAGTCCTGATACAGCCAAAAGCACCCCGACAAAAACTCTGTCGGAGTGCTTTTTTTGTCAGTTTGATTTGGCGGCTTCTTTCAGCGCCTTTTGCAGCCAGACATTACCGATGTCGATGGCAAGGAACAAGTTGGGCTTTTCGCTCGTTTTCACGATCGCCTTTCTGGGACTGACGTTAGGGTCGGTACTCATCAGTTGGATTGTGACCTTATCTGCCAGTTCCATTTCACCTGAGGGTGACTTTGATTTTATCACCATTTTAATGACATACGGATCGCTCATCTTTCCGTAATACAGCGTATCGCCACAGCGCACCAGCGGCTTTCCCTTGTACTGAAAAAATGTCGTTTCAGCCATTGATCTGCCTCCTTCTCGCTTGCTTCGCTCACACATCAAGGTAGCTTTTCAGCAGCACCTCCAGCAAATCATCTCTGTCGATCTTGCGAATCAAGCTTCTCGCATTATTATGAGTGGTGATATAAGTCGGATCTTCGGAAAGAATATATCCCACGATCTGATTGATTGGATGATAGCCTTTTTCTTCAAGGGCTTTGTAAACGGTTGTCAGGATCGTTCGCACACTTTCGTCACGATTATCTGAAATAGAAAAAATCATAGTCTTATCACGCATTTATACCACCTCGTTTATTTATCTTACCATATTTTCAGGCAAAACACAATAGATTTCAGATATTTTTTATATTTTTCCTGCGCATACAAAAATCAGCTGAAAAAGACTCGCTCCGTTTCAGAGCAAGTCTTCTTCTTCATACATCAGTTATTCTTGATGACGACATTCTTTTCGGACAGACGGGCAGTGATCTTGTCAATGATCGTCTGTACCTCCGCTGAGGACAAGGTACGCTCAGAGGAGGCAAACACAAACCGTACCGTGATGCGGTGGATGGTGTCTGTATCGTAGGTATCGACAACGCCGACAGATTTCAGCAGCTCATGCTGATCCTTTTCCCAGCACTCTTTGAGTTCGCTGTAGAAAGTATTCTCGGGAATATCCATGCTCAGGTCATACTCGATGGTCGGATATTTGGACGGCTCATCATACACAATGCCCTGATCCTGACTTTCCGCAAAGGCTTCCACGTCGATCTCTGCAAAGACGATATTCGCCTTTTTGTCGATGTTCTTGCTGACAACAGGATGCACGATACCGATATAACCAAGTTCCTTATCTCCCATGAATATTTTATAATAGTTCACAGGATGCTCATAGGAATGCGCAGGTTCCGCCGCTGTGAACGTCAGTTCGGTATGCTTGATATCATCCGCCAACACGGTGAGGATGTCACGCAGACGGAAATAGATGTCACGCATATCTTCCTGCTTGCTGTACAGCGTGATCGCTAATTTTTTATGCTCGATGCAAAGGTTGTTTTCATCCAGCCCCGAAACCACTCTGCCGATCTCGAAAATGCCGAACGCAGGCGCATAGGAAACGTTGCTTTTGACCTGACAAAGCTGCGTAGGGATCATGGACTTGCGCAGAGTCTCTATGTTCGGGTTGGTCGCATTTGCCAAGCGGACGTTCGGCTCTACTTCAATGCCCAGCGCTTTCAGTTCATCATTATATGCCCATACGTAAGAATGTACCTCGTGAAGGGCAAACTTCTTGACCAGCATATCCTTGATACGCTCTTCTGCCGTTTTGACAGGCGACATCCTGACAGGATAGAGCGGCGAACGTGTCGTGTTGATCTCGAAATTATCATAGCCGTAAATACGTGTGATCTCCTCGATGATATCTGCTTTCATGGTAACGTCCTTTGTGATTCTCCATGACGGCACCCTAACCGTGAAGTTCTCGCCCTCCAACGCAACATCAAAGCCAAGACTTGTCAGCGTATGATAGATCGTCTGCGGATCAATACGGATGCCTGTGTATCTGTCAACAAACTTCATGTCGAAATGCAGCGTGACAGGCGGGAACTTGACGGCATATTCGTCCGTCAGCGCAGAAACGACCTTCACACCGCCGTCATACTTTGTCAGCAGATAGAGAAAACGTGCGATCGCAGGTACGGTCATTTCAGGATCAAGGCTCTTTTCGTACCGCATGGAAGCGTCTGTACGGTGACTGAGGCGAACGGTGGACTTTCTGACGGATGCCGCATCAAAGTTTGCGGATTCGAGCGTCAGCGTCGTAGTATCTTCTACGATCTCGGAGTCCAGACCGCCCATAATGCCTGCGATGGCAACAGGCGTATTCTCGTTGCAGATCATCAGGGTATTTTCATCAATATTTCTGTCTACACCGTCTAAGGTACGGAAAGTAAAGGGCGTATCAAAACGCTTGATGCGGATCTTCTCAACCTTACGTGCATCAAATGCGTGCATAGGCTGACCCATTTCCAGCATGAGATAATTTGTCAGGTCTGCAAGGAAGTTGATGGCACGCATTCCGCAGTAGTACAGACGGATGCGGATATTGACAGGGCTTACGCTGCGGCTGATGTTCTCCACTTTGATGGTGCTGTAACGCTTGCAGAGGGTGTCTTCGATCTTCATATCAACTTTCGGCAGTTCATCAAAAACGGTCAGGTCAGCCATTTCCATCGGTTTCAGCTCTCTGCCTGCAAGGGCTGCAAATTCTCTTGCAATGCCATAGTGTCCCCAAAGGTCGGGACGGTTTGTCAGGGATTTGTTGTCTACTTCAAAAATGATATCGTCCACCGCATAAGCCTGTTTGAGGTCAGTACCGAGCGGAATATCGTCTGTGATCTCCATAATGCCCGAATTATCGTCACTCAGTCCGATCTCACTTTCGCCGCAGCACATACCGTAAGAGATCTCTCCTGCCAGTTTCCTCGGCGCTATGGTGATCTCTCCGATCTTAGCGCCGACAGGTGCGAACGCCGTTTTCATGCCGACACGTACATTTTTTGCGCCGCATACAACGTCCGTCAGCTCTCCTGAGCCTGTGTCAACTTTCAGAAGATGCAGCTTTTCCGATTTCGGATGCGCTTCTACCGACTTGATCTCGGCAATAATGATCCCTGAAATGTCACTGCCCTTGAAAAATATCTCGTTTTCCACCTCTGCGGTAGAAAGTGAAAATCTATGGATAAGATCGAGCTTGTCAAGACCGCTCAGGTCAACGAAATCTTCGATCCAGTTCATTGATAACAGCATACTGCAAAACCTCCCTTATTCATCATCCGTGAACTGTGACAGCGCTTTCAGACTGCCGCTGTTCAGATCTCTGATATCCTTGATGCCGTATTTCATCATGGCAAGACGTGTCAGACCCAGACCAAATGCAAAGCCTGTGTATTCATCGGGGTCAATGCCGCCTTCTCTGAGAACGTTCGGATGGATCATACCGCAGGGGCAAAGCTCCAGCCAGCCGCTGTGCTTGCAGGAAGGACAGCCTTCGCCGCCGCAGATCAGACAGCTGATGTCCAGTTCAAAGCCCGGCTCGACGAACGGGAAAAAGCCCGGACGCAGACGTACCTTGATATCCTTGCGGAATACCTCTGAGAGCATCGTTTTCATAAAGTAGATCAGGTTGGAGATGGAAATGTCCTTATCCACCATCACGCCTTCCATCTGGAAGAAGGTGTTTTCGTGGCAGGCATCCGTTGCTTCGTTGCGGAAACACCGTCCCGGGAAGATCGCGCGGATGGGCGTGCCGTTTTTCACAAGACCCGGACCGTATTTACGCAGGATCGCATTCTGCGCTGCGGAAGTCTGCGATTTCAAAAGCTGTCCGTTTTCCAGATAGTAGGTGTCCTGCATATCTCTTGCAGGGTGATGCTTCGGGATGTTCAGCGATTCAAAACATTCGTAATCGGTCACGACTTCGGAATAATCCTCTACCGTAAAGCCCATCGTTTTGAAGATCGTTTCACACTGACGTTGCACCAGTGTGATCGGATGATAGGAACCGCAGGCACATTTTGACGGCGTTGAGATATCAAAACGGGGCATTGCTTTGATCTCTGCTTCGACCTGCGCTTTTTTCAGCTCTTCGGTTTTTTCCTCGATCATCTGCGCCGCTGCTTCCTTGAGCTTATTGACCTCTGCGCCAAATTCCTTTCTCGCCTCTGCTGCCATGTCCTTCATACCTTTGAGCATAGACGTGATGCTTCCCTTTTTTCCCAGAAAGCTGACTCTCAGCGAATCCAGACCCACAAGGTCTTTGACTTCCGACAGCTTCGCTTCTAATTCAGCTTCCAATCCTTTCAATCGCTCGTCCATAATAACCTCCATTTTCTTTATCGGGAAACCGCTTTCCCGATCTCCTCCCGTATCAAAGACTCGGGAGTTTCCTCATTCCATATTTTCGCTAACGCCGCTTATTCTCGCAGCATTATCAGACACATCTGTTTTTATCACTCTTCGTCGATCATTCCGGATCCATCGTCGGCAGGATATACTCTTCGGGACACTCTTCGAGCATTCCGTCGGTATAGTTATTAGCCCAGATCACATTTTTTCTGATGAGCCGCGCAGGATTGCCGCCGATGGCGCAGTTATTCGGATATCTGCCTTTGACGACAGACGCTGCGCCGACGATCGAACCGTCGCCGATCTCACAGCGGTTCATGACTACCGCACGCATCCCTACCCAGACGTAATTGCCGATCCTGATGACGTTTTTCGGATGATCTACGGGGAAGTTGAGCCGTTCACGGGAAACGGAATCAAAAATAGCGTGACCGTCGCCGCAATAGATCTTGACATCATACGAGAACAGACACTTTTCTCCGATCTCGACTGTCGTACCTTCGAGCGCAACGATGCCTGAATTTTGCACGATCTTTGTTCCTGCGCCGATGCGTATTTTAGCATCTCCTGCAATGACCATCGACACGTTGTCGATAAAGCGGCAGTCAGGACCGATCGTTACTTCTCCTGCGCCTGTGTGACGGGCGGAAATATAACATTTCCCGCCAAACAGCGCCGTTTCGTCTACGTTGATATGAACGTTGCAGCAAAAATCATTGATGAACACTTTGCAGTTTTTGCAGTGTACTTCATTTCCGTATTCGTCCGTATATTCTTCCGTACCGGCACGCACCACGATCCTGCCGTGATTGGCAAATACATAGTCCTGAAACTCAATATACCCCAGCTCGGCAAGCACATCACAAAGCTCATTGGAACGTGCGAGTTCTGTAAACAGCACATAACCTTCGGCAGCTTTCAGATCATCGTCCCTGATAAAATCCAAAGGATCAAATTCTTTCTCTTCCAAGCTGCCATCCTCTGCCGCCCCGTCCGCTTTTGCTTCATTCGCCTTCACTTCATCCGCTTTTGCTTCATCCGCCTTCACTTCATCCGCCTTTGCTTCATCTGCTTTTGCTTCATCCGCCTTCACTTCATCCGCTTTTGCTTCATCCGCCTTTGCTTCATCTGCTTTTGCTTCATCCGCTTTTGCTTCATTCGCTTTTGCTTCATTCGCTTTTGCTTCATCCGCTTTTGCTTCATCCGCCTCTTCCGTAATGGTATAGAGGTGACTGATCTTCAGCCCGTTTTCTTCGATAAAGGCGGCGAAGTCAAGGTTGTCGCCGATCACAACGATATCTCTGCCGTTATAATACTTTTTGATGATACCTGTCACGGTGGTAAATACATTCCATTCCCCGATTTTCATATCATTTCCTCTTTGTTCTAAAATTTGGTTTTCCCATGATCGATCCCTGTTATCCCTATCCCCTTTCGTCAAGACGGGTCAAGGGACTGCGTCCCTTGCGGTTTCCAAAGGCAGCGCCTTTGGTGGGGTTTGGGGCAAAGCCCCAAGACTCAGCGGGAGCAGGTGAAGTCGCTTACGTGGGTGTCGAAGCAGACGGAGTCGATGGGCGTTTGGGTAGACTTGTTGTAGATGACGATGTTCAAACCGCGGCTGTTGACGGAGTACTCTTTGCCGTTGATGTTGACGGATGAGAGATTACCGTTGGTGTAGATGCGGCTTTCGGCGTGGACGACGTGCTTGCCGAACTTGGCGTCATAGATCACAGGCTCACTCTCTTGTCCGAGCTGCTCAAAGATCACTTTGCCGCCGTTGAGCACAGCAATATAAGCGTGACCGTGCTGCCCTTCAAGATTCGTTTTCAGTCCCAGCGCTTTCAGTCCTGCCGCCACAAACGAATTCAGCGCAAGTCCTGGAGTGTCCTTGACGGAGATCACGATCAGATTGCCTGCGGTGTTGTTTTTCAGCGCATCAAGATAATCTATGATATCCGTTTTCTGAGAAATGTCATCCGATATATTCGCTGTCATGTTCAGGATCAGGTCTTTTAAGCTGTTGATCTTCTTTTCCTGCTCGGCAAGAAGGTCACGCATGATATCATACTCTGTCATGGCGGCAAGTTTGGGTGCGGTGAGGGCGTTTTTCAGCCAGTTCATGCATCTTTCACGTTCCTTGGCGAGTATCTCATAAACAGCGTCGTAATCAACAGGTTTTGCAAACCGTTCGTCTTTCAGTTCGGAGATATCCGTCATCAGACGGTCTTCCAGATGCAGCATTTTCGCAATACTGTAGAATCGTGATGCGCCTCGTCTTTCGTTCACGATCGCCGCAAACGGCTTTTTCATCAGGATCGCAAAGCACATTCCGTGGAAAGAGTCCGTTACAAAATAATCGCAGTTTGCAATGCTTTGCAGTCTTTCTTCCGTTTTGAGCGGCTTTTTATACAATTCGCCCAGCGGCTTATAATAGCTGTCGTCACGCTGATACTCCGAGAATGCTTCCGCTTCTCCGCCGATCTGATCTTTGAAATAACGGACGACATCCGCTTTTTCTTCTGTCGGGTCGAGAATATAGGAGCTGACATATTTTTCGGGCGTTTTACGTGTACAGCGGTCGATCAGGGTCTGATAATGCTTCATATCGCAGAGGAACACAGGGTCAAGCACCCATTCGGGATGCTTTACGCCGTAGACTTCTTCTGCTGTTACCACTCCGCTGTCCTCACGGCAGGAAAAGTGATCGAAACGCTGCAAATAAAACGCAAGCTCACTGTGCACTTTCGGATTGCCGAGCGTCCTGCCAAAGGATGCGGAATAGGCGATCTTCTTTTTGCTGTCCTCTACCCAATCAAGAGAGGTATATTTATCCAGTCCCATATAGAGGATATAATTAAACAGCTTATCCGAACCGACCATGAACATATCACATTTGTTATTGAGATTTGCTCTCATGTCGTCTCTGTCACGATAAGTCGGCGCAACAGAGTAGGACGGATACAGCGGCGCCAGATGGATGCGCTGATAGGATTCCGTCACCTTGTCGATCAGCTTTGCGGTCTTGGGACGCTCGATCATCAGCGTGGAATATCCCATATCCTCCAACACGTGATAGAGCGCATAATGCGTCATAGCGCCGCCGAAATTCATGGCATAGTAGTTGACGCAAAGTCCCACGTCATACTGACGTTTATTGACCATACGAACGCTGTCCTCAAGGGTGTGGTTTTTCAGCAGCTTCATAAAGCGTGTACGGTTGGGAGATGCCGGATACAGGGCGCGGACACGGTTCTTTTTGATATCCTTTGCAGAGATCTTCATCAGCTTTCGTTTGAGCAGTCTGCGCTTGACGGATTCAAAGAACTGTTTGCCCTGAGAATTATTGATAAAGACGATGGACGTGCCGAGCTTGTCGGTCATGCCCGGTTCGATCTGCTGGATGCCCCAGAAATCCCCGATGGAAATATCGCCCTGACGGGGGAATGCGCAGAACAGGCAGTCGCCGCAGGACTTTCTGAGCGCCGTCTTATCGTGGAAAGCGTGTTCAAACATATCGTTTTCCTTCAGACTGCTTTCATAGACCGTTCCGTTATCAAATTCCACACGGATAAAGGTGCTGCTTCTCCAGCCGTGACGTTTCTTATCTCTGAATATGATATTCGTCACCTTCGGCGGCGTATCGCTGCCAAGGCTGATCTCAGGCTTCATGGAGATTTCTTCAATATATTTTTGCAGCAGCTTCTCAGACGGTACGCCGTGACAAAGGATGTCGATGGTGTAGAGATTGTCGTATTCCCTGCCGAGATAGGCTTTCAGTCCTGCTACCTGACAGGGCGTTCCCGTAAAGAGAACGATCTCATCCTTTTTGAGCAGCTTCTTGACATCACGGTAGAGCAGTCCGATATTGCTCTGCGTATATTTTGCTTTGCGCAGCGGCGCAAGATCTTCCTTGCTGTGGACGATCTTATGAACGACCTGCAAATTCTCACTGTCGAAAACAGCGCCGCAGACATAGCCGCCCAGTTCAATGATCTTTTCCGCTGCCGCCGTGAACATACCGCCGCTGGAGCTTTCTTCACGGATGTCGTTCTGCGCCATTGCCGAATAGACCTCAGGCTGCAGTGCATTGTCAACGGATGTATGCACCGCAGGACAGATGCCGATACACTTGTGACAGTTGATGCACTTTTCCGCATTGACCTGCGGCATGATAAAGCCGTCCTCATTTGCCTGCATGGTGATCGCATTCACAGGACACGCATTCATACAGGCAGAACAGCCTGTACAGACTTCTTCGGGTACGTCTGCGACCGTGTCGGGGTCTGTTTCACCCATTTTCTTGGTGCGTACTGTTTTATGCTCCTGCGCAGGCTTTGCTCTCTTTTCGGAGCTGATGGCGTTTTTCAGCCACTGATAGGATTCATCCGCTTTTTCATCAATGATCTTCGCCAGCTCTTCGCGTGTAAATTTTCCGTCTTCCTTGATTCTTAATGCAGCTTCGACAACAAGGTCGGCCAAGTGTTCTTTTGCATAGTCTGAACCTTTACC
>ONYV01000079.1 GCA_900322105.1 uncultured Eubacteriales bacterium
GCTTGCATATTTTCCGTCATCTTGCACAAAAATCCCTCGACATACGTCAGTATGCCTTCGGAATTTCTGTACAATCTGACGAAAAATCTGACAGCGCATGTGCGGCACTATCTTTGTGCGGTATTGCCTTGTCTTTTCTGCGTAATACGACACTTTTCCGGTTCCCGAGGAAATCTATTGAATGACGACAGCCTGTGAGAACAACTCTTTATATCTGGTGCGGAAGAGGTCTTTGTTATAAGCGGCGATCGTGCCGGAGGTGGGGTCGGCGGTATAGACGGTGCTGCCAACACAGCCGAGCAGCGCCATGCAGTGTTCGTTCGCATACCATGTGACGGTCGTACCAACGGTGGTGTCCCATGTAGCGGAGTAATGCCCCTCCTGCAGATCAATTGTCGTCCAGACGATGACAGGAATGCCGTTTTCGGTGAAGTTGAAAAGATTGTCAAACTCCATGCCTTTCAGTTCGGTGGCTCTGAGTGAGGAATGCTGTTCGGTAAGATATTCGTTTGCCGCCTCTACGATGACGGGCGCATAACAGCCGTAGGAATATACGCTTCTCGGCTCTCCTGCAAAGGCGACTCGGAAATCGGTTTCCCATGCGTTGCCCTTGTCGAGGTATTCGTCCGACATGGTGAGCTTATCAACATTGAATCCGTAGTAGTTCAGAACAGACGTCAGCGCAGTGACTTCACAGCCTGTGGGGAGTTCGGGATACTGCGGAAGGGGAGTGAAGTTGTTTTGCAGCGGCAGGTTGTAAGAAGGGTCGGTGCGGAGAAGAGCGGTGTCATTTGTAACGGTGATCTGACAGTAGGCGGTCTTTTTGTTAGCAGTTGTGACGCTGATTACAGCGCTGCCGACAGCTTTTGCGCTGACAGTGCCTTCGGGCGTGACAGTGCAGACGTTTGTATTGCTGCTTGCATAGCTGACACCTGCGGAAGTGCCTTTTTCGTTGAAATAGTATTTCAGACGGAAGGTCTGACCCGGTCTCATGATCCTTTTGTTGACATACAGGCTGATCGAATCGGGTGCTTTTCCGACATTAACGGTGCATACCCCCTTTTTGCCGTTGTAGGCGGTAACGCTGACGGTAGTCACGCCTGCCGAACGGGCGGTAACAGTACCGTCAGAAGAAATGGTGCAGACAGAGGTGTTGGCGGAAGCATAGCTTAATGCGTGGGAGGCTTGTCCTGAGGGCAGGATGGTGCTGAGCTTTGCGCTCTCGCCGTCTGTCAGGGTGACAGAGGTGCGGTCAAAGCTGACAGAGGTCGGCGCATTTTTGACAGTGATCGCACAGGATGCCGTTACGCCGTTATAGGTGCTTGCCGTAACGGTGGCTGTGCCGATGCCTTTGGCGGAAAGATTGCCGGAGGCATCCACGCTGACGATGTTCTCGTTGCTTGATGAGAAGTAGCGGTTTTTGGAAGCGTGAGAGCCGTCGATATGGGTGTAAAGACGGAAAGGTTCGTTTTGTCCCAGCGTCAGGCTGTTCTGATCGAGGGTGATCGCGACAGGCGCTGCTTTGACATAGATCTTGATGTTTGCCGTCACGCCGTTATAGAGCGTTACGGAGATGTTGGCGCTGCCCGGCTTGATGCCTGTCACAGTGCCGTTATTGCTGACGGCGCAGACAGAGGGGTTGGTGGATGCATAGGTAACAGAATGGGAAGCAGTATATTCGGGCAGGGTCGTGGTAAGACGGTAGCTTTCACCAACGCCGATCGCCTGATTATTCGGCGCAAGCGTGACCTTTGACGGTTCTTTCATGACCGTGACAACGCAGGAGGCGCTCTTGCCGTTATTGGTTCTTGCCGTAATGGTCGCCTTTCCTAAGCTGACGGCGGTGAGCTTGCCGTTGCTGACAGAAACGATATTGCTGTTGCTGCTGCTCCATGTCAGGGTCTTGTCATCGGCATCTTCAGGCAGTACTGCGGCATTCATTCCGTAGGTCGAGCCTTGATTCAGAAAAAGTCTTTCGCTTTTGAACGTTACGCTCTCAACGGCTACCTTGACGACACAAACACAGTAGCCGAGTACGCCGTCTTCTGTTGAAGCGGCGATGATCGTCATGCCCTTGTTTTTGGCGGTGACGATACCGTTTCGGACGGAAGCAACAGAGGGTGAAGACGAACTCCACAGCAGGGTGCGGAAGCTGGTGTTGGAGGGTGTGAGGGTCGCTTTCAGGGTGTAGCGCTGACGGGGCGACATGGTGAAGGTCTTTTCGCTGAGTGTGACCTTATCCGTACCGATCACGCCCTGCACCACACATTTGGAATATACCTTTCCTGCAATGGCGGTAATGGTCGCAATACCCTTTTGCAGTACGGTGATATTGCCCTCCTGATCGACGGAGATCACATCGGGCTTGCTGGATTTGTAGCTGATGTTTTTGTACTTCTGCGAGCCGTTGATGGGAATATAAACGGTCTCTCCGACAGGCAGTGTGACACGCTTTTCGGAAAATTCAAAAGTCGCAGCAGCGCTCGCTGCGGCAGGCGCTTGTGTTGCTGCCGAAGCGGTCAGCGCAGAGGCAGGGTAGGGACACAAGAGTGTGAAGGCGGCAAGAAGTGAGAGTGACATTTTTTTCAGACGGTTCATTTTTTGTTTGTGTTTCAATTTTGTGCGTCGATACAGTAAAGAAAAGATGCCCCGTTTTCAGGGCTGTTTTCTTCTGTATGACTGACTCCTTTCTGTTATATTATTGATATGCATCAAACGGCTTGGTTTAGACCGTCAGAGCGCAGACAGGATATCCCGACAGATCTGCATGGGTGAATTGTCGGCATTGATGATGATGTCGGCGGCGGCACGGTACAGCGGCAGACGCTTTTCATACAGCTCATGCATGGCAATGTCTTTATCAGGACGGTTCAGAAGCGGTCGGGTGGTGTCGTTTTGCAGACGTTCGGCAACGGCTTCGATCGGGATGTCCAGCAGGAAGATCCTGCCGTTTGCTTTGAGAGAAGCGACGTTTTCGGGGTCGATGACCGTACCGCCGCCGCAGGCGATCACCAGCCCGTTTTTGGCGCCGAGGGTCTTGGAAGCGCTGCGCTCCAGCATACGAAAATGCGCTTCACCGCTGTCTGCAAATATTTCGGACACGGTCTTTCCCTCCTGTTTTTCGATATAGCGGTCAAGGTCGATAAACGCCATGCCTGCTTTTCGGGAGAGAAGATTGCCGATCGTGCTTTTTCCGCAGCCCATAAAGCCGCAGAGAATGATATTCTTTCGAGCCATATTGACGTTCCCTCCCGCTTATGCAAAATGCTTTTGCTGATACTTGGCGCTGTCCTCGATGAGCTGCAGGATGTCATCGCTCTGATATTCCGAGCCGTCCCAGATCTTGTGGGCGGCAACAGCCTGACCGACCAGCATTGCCATGCCGCCTGCCGCTTTTGCGCCGTTTGCAAGGGCGGCTTCTATCAGCTTCGTATGTAAAGGATTATAGATCGCATCAAATACCGCTTTGCTGTTGTCGATCACCTTTCGGGAAACAGGCATATGCTCCGTTTGGGGATACATCCCCACGGGTGTGGCGTTGATGAGCAGATCGATCTCTCCTTCGATCTCGTCCATACGGCAGACGCTGACGTTTGTCAGATGCAGCTTTTCTTTCAGCTCACGCATCAGCAGCTGTCGGGCGGAAAAGTCTTCTTCTCTTGCGGCGATAGTGATATCACAGCCCGACAGTCCTGCTTCAAACGCAAAGGTGCGTGCGACGCCTCCGCAGCCGAGGATGACGGTCTTTCCTTTCAGGGGGATGCCGCTGTAGGCAAGGGCGGTCAAAAAGCCGTCAGGGTCTGTGACGAAGCCTTCTGCCGAGCCGTTTCGGTTGTAAACGGTGTTGACGGTCCCGTAGAGAGCGGCTTTTTGGTCGATCTTGTCAAGGAAGGGAATAATCCTTTGCTTGTGGGGAATCGTAATGTTGTAACCCGTCAGGGCGGACAGCGTTTTCATGCTGTTTTTCAGATCCTCGGGCGGAATATCGATGACGGTATATTGTCCGCTGCTGCCGCTGAGAGAGAAAAGGCGCTGATGGATAAAAGGCGACATGGTGTGTCCGATGGGGTGACCGATGACAGCAAATGTTCTTTCTGACATGGGAGAACTTCCTTTCTGTGCATAAAATGCGGTTTTTGGAGCATAAAATCATAAAATCTGCAAGAAATTTGAAATTTGTGCTTGACAAAATACGCATTACCTTATAAGATTTGAGTAGAAGAATTGTGCATGAGCATAACGGATGATTCGTTTGCTGTGTTGTATTGTAGCATAAAAGTTCTGCTTTGTCTATGCCTGCAATTCAAAACGATCCGGCACAATTTTTGCATATTTCATATTTTTTTAGGAGGAGTTACCAATGGTACTTGAAAAGGTAAAGGCTATTCTTAGCGAGCAGTTCGGCGTTGAAGAGGACAAGATCACTCCTGAAACATCCCTGATCGATGATCTCGATGCAGATTCTCTGGATGTGGTCGATCTCCTGATGTCTATTGACGATGAGTTTGAGGTTGAGGTTCCTGATGAGGAAGTTGAAAACATCAAAACCGTTGACGATCTCGTAAAATACATCGAGAACCACAAGGCTTGATCTTTTCAGAACGTGTAACAGTAAAGGCGGCTGCTGTTTCGGCGGCCGCTGATTTTTTTCTCTTATCTATTGAAAAATCGTATTCACAGCGATATAATAAAGAACATATGAAGTTTTCGTAAACAGGAAAGGATTGAAAATCATGGCACAACAGAAAAAAATGGTGGAGGCCATTACTTCAAGAGATGTCGATTTTGCAAAGTGGTATACCGATATCGTCAAGAAAGCAGAGTTGGCGGATTATTCGGGCGTCAAGGGCTGTATGGTCATCCGTCCCTACGGCTATGCGATCTGGGAAAATATGCAGGCGGATATGGACAAGCGCTTTAAGAAAACAGGACATGAAAATGTCTATATGCCGATGTTCATCCCCGAAAGCCTGCTGCAAAAGGAAAAGGATCATGTCGAGGGCTTTGCGCCTGAATGCGCATGGGTCACTGTCGGCGGCAGCGAAAACCTGACAGAACGTCTTTGCGTTCGTCCGACCTCCGAAACGCTCTTTTGTGAGCATTATGCAAAGGTCATCAACTCTTACCGTGATCTGCCAAAACTCTATAACCAGTGGTGTTCGGTGGTGCGCTGGGAAAAGACGACCCGTCCTTTCCTGAGAACATCTGAGTTCCTCTGGCAGGAAGGTCACACCATGCATGAGACTGAGCAGGAGGCAAGGGAAGAGACCAAAAGAATGCTGCAGGTCTATATCGACTTCTATAAGGAAACCTTGGCGATCCCTGTTGTATCGGGCAGCAAGACCGAAAAGGAACGTTTTGCAGGCGCAGAAGAAACGTACACCGTAGAGCCGATGATGCACAACGGCGTTGCGCTGCAGGGCGGTACGTCACATTATTTCGGAGACGGCTTTGCGCGTGCCTTTGACATTACTTTCACAGGCCGTGACAACACACTGCAGTATCCGTTCCAGACATCTTGGGGTACTTCTACCAGAATGATCGGCGCCATCATCATGGTACACGGCGATGACGACGGTTTAAGACTGCCGCCCCGCATTGCGCCGATACAGGTCGCTGTGATCCCGATCGCACAGAAAAAAGAGGGCGTTTTAGAAAAGGCAAACGAACTGAAAAACCGTCTGATCGACCGTGATATCCGTGTCAAGCTCGATGACAGCGACAAAGCGCCGGGTTGGAAATTCAGCCAGTATGAAATGCTGGGTGTGCCGATCCGTGTGGAGATCGGTCCGAAGGATATCGAACAGAATCAGTGTGTGCTGGTGCGCCGTGATACCCGTGAAAAGACGGTGATCTCTTTAGATGAGCTGGAAACGGCAGTGGAAAAGCTGCTGAAAGACATTCATGAGAATATGTACAACGAAGCGCTTGAAAATCTCAGGGAAAAGACCTTTACCGCCACAACACACGAAGAGTTTCTGGATATCGCCGCCACAAAGCCCGGCTTTATCAAAGCAATGTGGTGCGGCGACAGCGCTTGTGAAGATCGGCTCAAGGACGAAACAGGCGGTGTAAAATCACGCTGCATTC